>JBALXF010000009.1:0-19780 GCA_036961085.1 Psychromonas sp. | reverse complement strand
ATACCCCTCCATTTATTGCTAAAAGTCTTAAAGTATTAAACCAAGTCTGCTCTATGGCATTTAATCAACGCCGTAAAACTATTCGAAATAGTTGGAGAGACCTACTGTCAGTTGAGCAACTACAATCAATTGGTATAGAAACGACTAAACGCGCTGAAAATATTACAGTTGAAGAATACGTTAAAGTTGCTAACTATGTTTTTGACCAACAGGATAAGCCTGCTTAATGGCAACTTATATCGTCGGTGATGTACAAGGATGCTGTGATGAATTACAAGCACTGCTGGCGTTAGCTGATTTCAATCCCAAAAACGATCAACTTTGGCTAGCTGGAGATCTTGTTTCCCGCGGTCCAAAGTCATTACAAACTCTTCGTTATGTAAAAAGTCTTGGTGATAGTGCGAAAGTAGTTTTAGGTAACCATGACCTGCATCTGCTTGCTATTCATCAAGGAATTCACCGTAATAAAGAAAATGACCAACTCACTCCATTATTAAATGCACCTGATTGTGACGAATTATTAGCTTGGTTACGCCATCAACCGCTATTTCAACGTCACCCAGAATTTAATTTTGTGATGGTTCATGCGGGGATTTCACCTCAATGGACGATTCTACAGGCTGAAAGTTATGCCAAGGAAGTCGAAGCCATTTTGCATAGTCAGCAATACAAAAAACTGCTTACTGATATGTATGGTAACCATCCAAGCTTGTGGGATGATAATTTGCAAGGTAATGAACGTTTACGCTTTATCATTAATGTTTTTACACGTATGCGTTTTTGTACCTTAGAGGGTGGTTTAGACTTTGCTAATAAGCTAACACCAGAACAAAACGATGATCCGAATCTTAAGCCTTGGTTTGAAATCTCCAGCTTAGATAGCTCTAGCGATATCATGTTTGGTCATTGGGCTGCGTTATTAGGCAAGGTAAGTACAGCTGGTGTTTATGGTCTTGATACTGGTTGTGTATGGGGAAATAGCTTATCAATGTTACGTTGGCAGGATAAAAAACTATTCTCTCTTGATTGCCCTGTTTATAGCCAATAAGTTATAGCCAATAAGTATCACTAATAAATCGTAGGTTTTTAGTAAGTGCGAACACTCACTAAAAACCATTTCATTACAATCTTTCTAATGTTACAAATTGATAATTATAAGCATTCTTATCATCTGCCAAATGAGACTCAGTTTCAATTTCCTGCCAGTTTGCATCTTTATTATAATCAGGGAATTGTGTGTCACCCGGTGTTTTAAGTGCGATGAAAGTTAAGTATAAACGAGTCGCTTGTGCTAAAAACTGTTCATAAATAGTTGCCCCGCCAATGACCATCACTTCATCGACACCTTTAACAAGTTGTAAAGCTTGCTCAACGGTCTGCACGCAACTGACACCCTCTATTTTTAAGTTTTCATCACGAGATAAAACAATATTTAATCGACCAGGTAATGGACGCCCTATAGATTGATAAGTCTTACGTCCCATAATTATTGGTTTACCTAGAGTAACGCGCTTGAAGAACGATAAATCTGCCGGTAAATGCCATGGCATTTGATTATTTAAACCAATTACGCGATTTTCTGCCATCGCAGCAATCATTGAAACTTTCATAGTGAACCTTTTTAAGCTATTTTAGACTAAGATAATGATAACACCCTAATCACTAATTATATTCTGACTCATTGATTTACGTAACTATTTTATATTTATTATTTATTAAGTAGTATTCTTTTATGTTTAAAAAATTAAAGGACTAAAAATGGCCATTTCAGTAAAAAAAGGACTTTTCAGTGCTGCTACATTGATCGTCATCGTATTATGGGTTGTATCAGTTTGGTGGAGCAGTATGCCAGATAGTTATGATGTGAAACAACGAGCAATGCAATCCGCAGAGCTTAATAATCATGTTATTGTGGCCGGCTATACCACCACCAGCACACTCATTGATATCAGTACCTGGTTAATTGAAAAACCAGGTGGCTTTATATCTAATGACATTACTCCTCCAGGTATTTTAATGGATAATATGCCCTCTTTTGAATACGGTGTATTAGAGCAAGTAAGGGATTTAACCTTAGTTATGCGTTTAGATTACAGTCGTTCACAATCGCAATCCTCTGGTGATAAAGATTTAGAAACAGCGCAGTCAAAAATGAATATTTCGCATAAAAACTGGATGTTACCCAGTGCAGAAAAAGAATATAAACATGCAATTAACGCGCTAAAACGTTACCGTACAAGATTAGTTTCCCAAGATGAAAAAGATGCACAATTTTATACGCGGGCAGATAACTTAGCAGGTTGGTTAGAGAAAGTTGAAAAACGTTTAGGCTCTGTCTCTTACCGCTTAAGTGCGAGTGTTGCAGATAATAGATATAACCTTAGTTTAGCTGGCGACACGACTGCGAAGCAATCCACTCAGACCTCTGAGATGGAACAAGTGCAAACCTCATGGTTCAAAATAGATGATGTGTTCTATGAAAGCCGCGGTGCAACTTGGGCAATTTTACATTTTTTGAAAGCCGTTGAAGTGGATTTTGAGAATGTACTTGCCAAGAAAAATGCTAAAGCTAGCTTAAAGCAGATCATTCGAGATTTAGAGGCAACACAAGAAACCGTTTGGAGCCCAATGATTTTAAATGGTAATGGCTTTGGTTTAGTTGCCAATCATTCTTTAGTGATGGCGAATTATGTTTCTCGTGCGAATGCCGCTTTGATTGATTCACGCAGGTTATTAGAGCAAGGTTAAAATAGAATAGCGCTAAAAAATCACGAAAAAAAAGCCGTTAATAATTAACCAATGCCGTTCGGTTAAGCAATTTTAGGCTTATACCGCAACGGATACCTTGACGGTATATAAAGCACTGAACGTGGAAACGTTCGGTGTTTTCTTTTTTTGGGCAGAATAAAATGCTTAACGTCTTCTCGCATAAGCCGTAGCTTTTTGGGAATAGTGCCATCTCCAGATAATGCATAGCCTCTGATTTGCATATCTATAATACAGATAGCAGATGTAAAGCTAATCCTCGTTGGCTCAACCTCCGCTTCTTGAGCTATCTGCACCATTTCAAGCCGGATCAGATTATAACCAAGCAATACCCCCCAGAGCTCCTGACGAACCCCTTCCGGAAAACGGCTTCGTAAAGTCACCTCTCCATTAAGTTGGCTATTTTTTAGCTCGCCGAAGCTTTGTTCTATTTCCCAACGCTCCCAGTAAACGGATAGTAATGTTTCCATTGGATAACGTGTTGGATCAATTAGCGAGGTAATAAAGCCTTTGATTTCACCTTTAGGATGCTGGTAACAAATCATCCTTGCTTGCCAAGTGTCTGGTAATGTTGGATTTTTCTTGCGAGCTTGCGGAGATACTGGCATTTCAATCAATAAATCATTCTCTGCATACCGATCAATGATTTCATATCTCATACTCTTTTTGACGGGTGTTAACCAATGTGCATTGATACCAAACTGCTGCCAATTTAGCATTAAATCTGCTGAGAAGTAGCAGCGGTCAAATAATGTTAAAGAATCTTCTGGGATATCGGTGAGTAAGCGCTTGGCTAATGTTATTTCACCCACATCACAGCTATCAAACGCTGCTCCGAGTAGCATTCTGCTCTGTGTTGAGTGCAAAGAAACCATGCGTAGCTGAGGATGGACTGGGTTGTTTTTTGAAATAAAACCAAATTCATCTCTATTTTCAGGCGTATCTTGCGCCCTAAATATTGTGCCATCCACCGCGAGTAAATTAAGCCCTAATGAATGTTGTTTAGACATAATTGTCTTATGCCATGCGGCACATGTAGTACTAAACAGGTAACTCATCGGTGATTCACCCAAGCGTTTTCGACAATCAGTTAATACACTAGGGGCAACGTGAGAATACAGCTCATCGGGATTTGTTTGTAGTGCAATATCCAAAGAGCCACAAACCTCTTTAATCGAACGATTACGCATTAAACCCATCATGATGATGAGCCACACCGCTTGCTCTGCGGGTAAGCGACGTCGTCGAATGCTGGCTTTTTGAGTGCTAAATAATGCCTCTTCGATCCATTTTGCATCGATAGCAGTCAGTACGTTGTCATATGAATCTTTGTTTTCAAATGATTCATAAACTAATTCCATTTCTTGATTAAACAAAAAAAAATCCCCAATCTTAAATAAGATTAGGGATTATGATCTAACTGCAGGATCGTTCAAGTTTTCTTAAAAGATCCTTAACCGATCGGCATTGGTTAATAATTAACGGCTTTTTATTTATAAAATTGCAGTTATTAACCACAACACTTTTTATATTTCTTACCACTACCACAAGAGCACGGATCATTACGCTGAGGTGTCTTTACAAAAGTAGTCGGTTTAGGTTTATTTAAAAACCCTTCAAGTTCAGTAATATTTTCATCAATATCGCTATTCACTTCAATATTTGCGAAAAGTGAATTTTCTTGCAAAATTTGCTCAACTTCAGTTTTTCTTGAATCACTATTCACAACCAGTGTTAAAGGAGATTCTTCTGTCCCTATTTTTACTACGCGTTTAGTGTTAAAACCATAGCTGCTGTGCTTCGGTTTTTTCTCTTTTTTACCCTTAAAGAAAAATTTATCTGACATTAAAAAAACCTT
Organism: Psychromonas sp.; assembly: GCA_036961085.1. Lineage (GTDB taxonomy): Bacteria > Pseudomonadota > Gammaproteobacteria > Enterobacterales > Psychromonadaceae > Psychromonas. The sequence continues at coordinate 15,156 of JBALXF010000009.1, read as the reverse complement.
ATTAGAAAAAATACTGCGCGAATGTTACACGATTAATCTACTAAGCGCTAAAAAATATAAATTTACTTTTTCTGAGACTTAAACAATCGGGCGACCACGGTAAATTATTAATGAAGGAAGTGCTAAGCCAAAGCTTAATGCCCCCAAAATAAACAAAGTCCGTAAACCATTTTCAATAACAAGCTGTACTAATTCTAAGCTATATCCACCTGAATTTAACTGCACAATTCCGACTACGGTAGTAAATGCAAAACTGCCTGGAATCATTGGAATGACAGATGCGACAGTAAAAACAGGACGGGGGATCAGGTGTTTACGTGACCAATACAAACCTAAAAAACCCATAGCACTTGATGCAGCTAAAGTAGCCCACTCAATAGGTAACCCTAAGTGCATTAACAAAAAACGAAAACTATGAGCCAAAGCACCGCCCACAGCACAATAAATAAGCATATGTTTAGGCACATTAAATACCATTGCAAAACCTACCGCTGGTATCCAAGCGAACCAAGCATCGATCATTAATAATTTAATTAATTCCATCATTCTATCCTCCTGCGACACCCGTTAACGTAACCGAAGCAACGATGCCAATCGACACACTTATGGTTAATAAACTTGCAAATACCCAACGTGCTAGTCCCATACTGATATAGCCTTTTAACATATCAGAAACCGCATTAATTAGGGGAAACCCGGGAACTAGCAATAATACACTCGCAGCCATCGCGATTTCCGGTTGCTCACCAAAATCATATATCACACCCAGACTTGCAATTGTCGTCGCTATAAAAGCGGCTAACGCAAAATTGATGAAAGGATTATGATGCCGATGAGCTAGCTCTTGACGTATGATCATCGCACTAGCAGAAGCAACAAATGTGGTTAGGTAAACGGCCCCATCGCCGCCAAAAAAATAACTGAAACTAGCGCAAGAAAAACCAATCATCAATACCACTAACCAACGGTTATATTTAAATGGGGTTAATCTATTAAGGCGCTCCTTGACCTGTTCAGTATCTAACAGGCATTTCTCGGCCATGATACAAATACGCTGTACATCACACACCATTTGCATATTAAGGCCGCGGTCGTAACAACGGCGCGTCGTTGTCACACAATTACCGGCAAATAAACTTGTGACAACAATAGCTTCTGGAGTGATAGATAACTCCATACTTTCAGCACCAAGTGCAATACCAATACGTTGCGTTGTTTGCTCAATCAAACGACTTTCTGCGCCATGTTGATGTAACAATTGCCCGGCTTTTACTGCAATACGCGTCAATTCCGTTTGTGCTTCAGAACTTAAATTCATGCTTCCCTACCCTACTTATTTCTATATTTGTGATTCCGCCAATTTCAAATCTAATGTCGATTTCAATAATTTAAACAGTAAAATCGCAGCATCGATCTCTTCTTTACGGTTGGTTAAACTTTCAATATTTAAACCTAATGGAATATTAAGTGGCAAACAAGCCTGTAATATTTGCTCAAAGTTATTACGACTAATCAATAATGATTCTTTAAGCGGGTTTTCTGACTGCAAAATGCGTAAACTGGTCGCTTCCGGTACAGAGATACCTAGCCACTCAATAAACTCTAAGGTTTTTGCACTACCACAGGGAGAGAAGGTTAGTACTACACGTTTAGGCTTGACGCCCTGCTGCTTACACTCCATGGCATAACGAGTAAGCATATCAATCGTCGCCTGCGCGTTATAAACAGCCTGTGAAATAAAGAACTCACATCCCTGTATCTCTTTTGATAGCATACGAGAATGCTCATCACCTTTAGTAATATGACGTTCAGCAATGGTTACACCACCTAGATGAAAGTCTAAATTATGTTCTTTTAATGTTTGGTATGCGTCTGCCAGTGATAATTTGATATCACCTGATGAAGAGGGACTACCAACTAACACAATATCGCGGATTGAAAATTGGTGCCATGCATCTGATAACCAATTTGAGAAATCTGCCGCATCACGTTGTGAAACACTTTTATAGGTGATGATTGGTTTTCCAGATTTATCATGTAATATTTTTGAATATAAACGCACATCATGAGTATATTTAAAGGGGAAAGGGCGTGGTTTATCAATTCTAGACTTTTCATCTTGTAGGTCATAAACGATTAGACCATCATAATCTAAACCATTAAGTCTATTTAATAATTTATCTGCGATACCTGCAACAAGCTCTATCTCTGTATCCTGTTTGGGTGGTGTTGTACCGATAAAATAAACCCCTTGTAAAGGGTCACAAGCTTTATTTCTAAGCGTCATTAGTTCCATAATTTGTCCGTAAATTTTTAAAACAGGATAATAGTTAGAAATTGTCGCATATCTATTTACTAAATGAAAACAACTGTTTGCTTATTATTAAATCAAATATAAACAATCTATGGCATTAGGAACAGCTGAACTTTCAAGGTTCTTTTTCAGCTACTTTTTTACAATTCGTACAAGGCATAGCTAGGTAAGTTTGTCTACTTTGCATAAAGTAGCCGCTAAGCCAGTAGAGCTTATCAACAACTCAGCCATTCAAAACGCTTTTAAATACAATGAAACTCAACCAGTAAAGGTCAACAGCCCTAGTTTTATATAAAGTTTTCGCGTTATACTCAACCTATCATTCATAACTTAAATCTAATTATTATGCGTAACCCTCGTTTTTATGATCCACAAATATTGTCTGTCTCTTCTGAAATAGTGCTCGGTGATGATGCGACACAACACATTCGAGTCTTACGTTTAAAAGTGGGTGCTCAAATTACATTATTTAATGGCCAAGGTGGCGAGTTCATCGCAACCTTGAGCGATGTCCAAAAACGAACTTGTAGTGCGCTAATTAATTCTTTCCAAGAAACCAATAATGAGAGCCCGTTACACCTGCATTTAGGCCAAGTTATCTCCCGTGGAGATAGAATGGAATTTGTTATTCAAAAAGCAGTCGAGTTAGGAGTCAACGAAATAACACCGCTACTCAGTGAACGCTGTGGTGTTAAAGTGAATCCTGAACGCATGGAGAAGAAACAGCAACAATGGCAAAAAATAGCAATTGCAGCTTGTGAGCAATCTGGTCGTAATATAGTGCCAGTGATCCATGCGACAACACAATTAAGCAACTGGTGTGAACATAGTGATTCAGCCACAAAATTAACTTTACACCCTCGCGCTAAATACTCAATTAACACCTTGCCAAGTGACATCCAACGGATCCGTTTATTAATCGGTCCAGAAGGTGGACTAACCGATAACGAAATAGATTTAACGGAAAATTTAAATTTTACCGAAACATTATTAGGCCCTCGTGTGCTACGCACAGAAACGGCAGCCTTAACAGCGATTACCGCTCTACAATGTCGTTTTGGCGATCTTGCTTAACATACTCAGTTATATTGATAAATAGGAAATAAAATGACCATTAAAATTGGGATCGTAATGGATCCAATCTCTGATATTAAAATTCATAAAGATTCTAGTTTTGCAATGTTGTTAGAAGCACAATCACGTGGTTGGGAGCTTTATTATTTAGAGATGCAAGATCTGTATTTAGATAATGGACGTTGTTTTGCAAGCAGTAAAAAATTGACTGTACAACGTGACCCAAATAACTGGTATCAGCTCGAAGAAACAGTTGATCACCCTCTGTCAGATCTTGATGCTGTATTAATGCGCAAGGATCCACCTTTTGATACTGAATATATTTACGCAACATACCTACTTGAGCGAGCAGAGCATGAAGGCTGTTTAATCGTAAACAAACCGCAAAGTCTACGTGATGCAAATGAAAAGCTTTATACCGCTTGGTTTAGTGAATTCACTCCAGATACCCTAGTGACCCGCAGCAGTCAAAAAATTCGTGAATTTCATGCCAAACATCAAGATGTTATTTTAAAACCACTTGATGGCATGGGTGGCGCGTCAATTTTCCGTATTAAAGAAAAAGATGCAAACATTGGTGTTATTATCGAAACATTAACTGAGCACGAACAACGCTACTGTATGGCACAAGCATTCATTCCTGAAATTAAAGCAGGTGATAAACGTATTTTAATCGTTGATGGTGAGCCAATGCCTTACTCGCTTGCTCGAATTCCAGCAAAGGGTGAAACGCGCGGTAACTTAGCAGCAGGCGGTAACGGAGTTGCACAGCCTTTATCCGAAAGTGACTGGCATATTGCTAATACTATCGGCCCTACTTTGAGAGAAAAAGGACTTATCTTTGTTGGTTTAGATGTTATTGGTGATAAAGTAACCGAAATAAATGTAACCAGCCCAACCTGTATTCAAGAAATTGATAATGCCTATGGCACTAATATTAGTGCCAAATTAATGGATGCTATCGAAAAGCGTATTACAAAAAAATAATTAAGTTACAGAAAACCACAAGGTTGTTAAATAACTTTGTGGTTTACTCATTTGGGTAAATTGACAATTTTTGCCATACTTAACTTATGGTAACTTCAATAGGGATTATCACATGACTGACTTAAACGTAGCGAACGATGCCCCTGAAGGTACAAATACTCAAGTGATTAACTCGCTCAAAAATCATTTTTTGATTGCAATGCCTTCCCTAACCGATCCCTATTTTAAACATTCTGTAGTTTACCTTTGTGAGCATAATGACCAAGGCGCGATGGGGTTTATTATAAACTTTCCGGTTAAGTTGACCCTGCAAGAACTATTGAAAAATGTCGACAACATAACTCATCATCCAGATCCTCCTCTGCTTACACCTGTGTTTTTAGGCGGACCATTGGAGCTTGAACGCGGTTTTGTCCTGCATTCACCAATTGCTGACGACTCGCAAAGCACTAAGCTTAATGAGCAATTGATGATGTCGAATTCGAATGCCATTTTATCAACTTTAGGTACTAACAATGAGCCTGATAAATATATGGTAACATTGGGTTACGCAAGTTGGGACTCAGGGCAACTAGAGCAGGAAATGAATGATAATCATTGGCTTACCATTGAAAGTCATAACGATATTATCTTCAATACCCCTGTCGACCAAAGGTGGAGCGAGTCATTAAGCTTGTTGGGTATCAATCCAGATCACCTATCGAGCGCCACAGGTCACGCATAATACTTTTTTACAAAGACCTTTTAGCAATCACAGGACAATCATGACAGAACAATCAAAAGCACCATCAAGCCTTTTAGGTTTCGACTTCGGAACCAAGAGTATTGGTGTTGCAACGGGACAAATGATCACCGCAACTGCACAGCCAATTGCCGCCATTAAAGCGAATGATGGGATCCCAAATTGGAATATAGTGGAAAAAGTGATTCAGGATTGGCAACCAGATCTTGTCGTTATTGGATTACCGCTTAATATGGATGGTACAGAACAAGCTATTACACAAAGAGCCAAAAAGTTTGGTAATCGCTTGAGTGGTCGTTTTGGGGTGAAAATTGCATTTCAAGATGAGCGTTTAACAACAGCAAGCGCGAAAGAGTTTATTTTTGAACATGGTGGTTATAAAGCACTTGATAAAGGTAAAATTGATAGTGTGTCTGCCGCTTTAATTTTAGAAGGTTGGATGCAATCTTATTACGAATAAAGCCAATAAATTAAAACAGAAAGCCCCGCTTATCAAAAATAAGCGAGGCTTTTTTATTAAAGGCTTACAGCATTAAGTTGGATTTAATTCATTAGTATGCGCTTTTATCGCAGTGTTTCTGCTATGGGTTAATATAACGGTAATTATCAATCCAGTTATTATATAAAAAATCCCCAGACTAATTTGATTAGTGACCCAATGCTCAATTAAAAACCCACCTAACAAGCCAGCCATACACATCTGTACCGCTCCAGAGAGCGCCGAAACAGCCCCTACCTGCCGAGTATGTGGCGCAAGTAGCATACTAATGGAAAGAGGAAAGCTTATTCCTTGAGAAATAGTGAGGATCGTAAAACCACAAATAAGGTTAAATAGGGTCATCTCATTAAATATTAGCCATAATCCCGCAACCCCCATCAAACTAGCAGACAAATACATTAGCTGATTAGTCGATAATTTTTTGTTGAAAGTATTTAGTAATACACTTCCCACTAATAATCCAGCAGAAGGGATAATCATCACTTGCCCATACTCCGCAGCGCTTAATCCTAGGTCCTGTTGCAACAAGAAAGGCAATAATGAAACTGAAACCACACTACAGGAGTAAGTTATCCAATTATAACTTGCCGAAGAGATCACTTGGTAGTTTCTGGATAAATGCCAATAACCAACTAAGGTATCTTTTATCTTAAATTTTGTCGGTTTGTAAGGCAGTGTCTCTGGTAAAACAAAATAGCCAAGGGTCAAAATAGCAGCTAAATAAACTAACACTATAGTAAAAACAGACTCCCAACCAAAGTGCCATGCAGCCCAACCACCAACAACCGGGCCCAAGATAGGTAATATAGATGCGGTAATCGACATATAGGACATTGCTTGAGTTAACTGAGGTCCATGATAGCTATCGCGTATTACACCCCGGCTTAAAACCGATGCGCTACCCGCACCTAAACCTTGTAAAGAACGGCCTATTATCAATGCATAAAAACTGTCTGTATTTAAAACACATAATAATGTCCCTGCTAAATATATCCCCTGTCCAAGTATAAATACGGGACGTCGCCCAATAGCATCGGACAAAGGTCCATAAAATAGCTGTGATAAACCAAAAAATACTAAGAATAGCGTAACAAGTAATTGTACGTCTACTTGGGATACACCAAGTTCATTACTTATCAGTGGTAAAGAAGGTAGATAGATGCTGACACCAATCTGCCCCGTAGCGACGATCATCATCGCTAAGCATAATGGTATTTTATTAAATGGTGTGGTTTTTATATTCATGCTGGTAGTTTACATTTAACAGATATAAATGATAATAAGGCATATAGGAATATGATTCGGTCCTGATAGGACTTAATTTTTTTTTACTAACGGATATGGTTTAGATATGGATTGGATGCAATGTGTACACAGTTATATTAAAGTGGTTGAAGAAGGTAGTTTCAGCCAAGCAGCTTTTCAACTTAATACCAGTGGTTCAGCAATCAGTAAACGCATCAATTGGCTTGAAGAAAGAGTTGGAGTGCAACTGCTACAGCGAACAACACGCTCCATTGTGCAAACAGAAGCAGGAATTTTATTTTATCAACGTAGCCGCTTACAACTAGATCAATGGCAATCATTAGTCGACGAAGCCAGATCAATAAATCAGACTCCTGCTGGCATACTGAAAATTGGTGCAACCATTACTATAGGCTCTAAGTTTATTGTAAAATACTTGGATGATTTTTTACGCGCTTACCCACAAATAAAGATACAACTTCTCACCACTTTACCCGGACAAATACCGGAACAGAATGTCGATGTTTTTATTAGCCGCGAATTAGAAAAAATGAATACGCATAGCTATAAGGCTATCTCACTTTTCAAAAGCCATTCTAAATTTTTTGCATCGCCTAGTTATTTGAAAAAATATGGCTCACCACAAACCATTCAAGACCTTGAGAATCATAATATATTAATTTGGGGTGAGCGCCCGGTCCGAGAAGTTAAATTATCGACGGGAAAACGTTTTATCTTAAGAGGTAATTTCGCAACCACTAACCCTGAGGCATTATTTTACGGTGCTAAATGTGGTATGGGGATTCTATTAGCTAATAGAAGATTGATAAGCGACGAAATAGAGTCTGGAGAACTGATCCAAGTATTAGCTGACATAAACGCTGAACAAAGCTCCGTTTATGCCTACTTCCCTACCCTTGATTTTGAACATACTCGCACCCAAGTATTTATTAAATATCTTAAACAAAAGCTGCATAATCAATAAAATATTCTCCACGGCTCAAATAATAAAAGTGAGATAACACAGTTATCTTGCTAGCTGATTGTTTAGCAGTAAACAAATCGTATAATCACCATATATATATATAACTAACTTAGAGCAGATTATGCCAATCAACCAGATTGCAGAAAATTTTGTTAAATTAACCCTTAAAATTGGCCAACATCATGAATATTATGTTGATGCCTTTTATGGTCCTAAACAATGGCTAAAGGATATTCCGAAACAACCTCTCGACAGCCTACTGAGCCAAGCCCTTGCATTACAAGCAGCCTTAAATACTTTAGACAAAAAAGATATTGACTCACTCAGACTACATTTTTTAGTGTCGCAAGTCAGTGCTATGATCGCTTTTATCAAACAATTAAATGGCGAACAGATAAGTTTTGATGAAGAGTCTTTAGCACTGTACGACGCTATTTCACCACATTTTGATGAACAAGATTTTAATCAATTATTGATTGAATTAAATAGTATATTACCGAGTTATGAAGGAGAAAACCTTTCTCTCAACCAAAGGTTAAATAAATACCGTAGCGACTTTATTATTCCAAAAGATAAAATAGCAAAAGTGTTTAGTGCCGCTATTAATAAATCTCGACAATTAACTCTGCAACATATTGCCTTGCCAGACAATGAAAGCTTTAAGGTTGAATATGTTACAGATCAAGTTTGGAGTGCTTATAACTGGTTTAAGGGCAACGCTTATAGCCTGATTGAAGTAAATACCGACTTTCCAATTTATATTGAACGCGCAATCGACTTAGCTAGCCATGAAGGCTACCCAGGACACCATGTATTCAATACATTAATTGAGCAGCACTTATATAAAGGCAATGGGTGGATTGAATATTGTATATACCCGCTGTTTTCGCCATTATCATTACTCGCAGAAGGCAGTGCTAACTATGGTATTGAGGTAGCATTTGATAAAAACACGCGATTTGAATTTGAACAAGACTCGCTATTTCCACTAGCTGGGTTAGATGCAACTCAGGTAAGCCGCTATTATCAGGTTCAAGCGCTGTTACAACAGTTAAGTTATGTCGATAATATGGTAGCGAGACGTTATTTAGATAAGCAAATCAATAAAGAGCAAGCTATTGATTTATTGATGAAATACTCATTGACCGATCATGCTAAATCGAGCCAACGAATTAAATTCATCGAATATAATAGATCCTACGTCATCAATTACAACCTAGGGCAAGATATCACCAAAGCCTATATCGAACGCCTAGTAAAAAATAATGATCCTATTTTACGCTGGCAAGAGTTTGCTAAATTACTCGCCACCCCTCGCTGCGCTTCATTATTAGTGTAAAGGAGCACCCTATATACCTATGAGACTTCAAGATGCAAAGTCAGCAAGGCATCTTGAGGTAACATGGGTATAAATAATCAAAACTACCAGTTTTTCCCTAGAGAGAAGAAAACTCGCGCTTCGTCTCCTAAGTTATCGGCAAAACTCTTAGAGTAACCTAAACCGATTACAGCTGGGCCAAAACTGGTATCGGTGCCTAAATATAAACTAGCCGCAGTCACTAACTCATCTATATCAACAGTATCATTTAGCGCCCAAACATTACCCGTCTCAACGCTTGTACCTAAATAGATTGGTAACCCCGTTGTTGCACCTGAGCCTAAATCATATTGATAAACTACGGCACCAAAGGCTTTATGTGCACCAATTAACGCATCTTGATGATAACCCGAAAGGTTTAAAAAACCACCTAACTCAGAAACACGTATAGAGGCATCATTATCAGTTAACACAGTAGCAAATGAGCCGATCCCGACAAAAGTGTGTTTACCAATACCGAAGGCACCACTCCAATCTAAATCAATTTCTACGGATGGCTCATCTGACGTTGTCGACCATTGATGGTCATAATCATCTTTACGTAAAAATACATCGAAAGATATTTTATTACCGCGAGTTGGAAAGTTAATACTATTTAATGTATCGTAACCAATTGAAAGGTAAGCACCTACTGAAGTGTAATCAAGATTTTCATAATCGACTTTTTCAAATTTTATCTCGCCACTTTCCCCCACAAACCCGACCTCTGAAATACCATTATCCGTGTAATTATAACCGACACCTAAACGGCCTTGAAAATATTGATTAATCAATTCTGGTCGAGTTTGCAGTAAGTTATATTCATTTTCTGCATATTTATCAGTGTTAAACATTAGCCGAGCACGACCAAAAAATTCCTGCTTATGGTCAAAAGGCTGATAAAATTCAGTTGCAAGCATAGGTTGCCACCCTAAAGACAATTCATTTTTCCATTGACCACCATTGTCGGTGATATCCGTGAGGATATATGCGAGATCAAGCGAAATTTGTGATTCACTTGAAAAGTCGCCCTGCCAACCAAAGCCAAAATGTATGTAATTAGGCCCCCAAGATTTCTCTCGAGTTGAAAGTACTAAGGTGCGCCCTTTATCAGAATCAACAAATTCAACATTAACCTGATCAAATCGGTCTAAAGCATAAACGCGAGAAATTGCCGCATCTAATTCTTCTTTAGTGACAACATCACCGATCGATATACCTAAATGATCAGCAATGATATCAACATCTACTTTAGAATCATTGTCATACTTTATTTCTACAACGGGTTTCACTAAATGGGCGAACCACTTTTCACTATGTTGTTTTTTGTCCAAACGGTATTGCGCATACTCTTCATCACTAATACTAATAACTTGTATTTTCTCAATGTTTTCTTGTGCAGCTTTCTCACCTAAGATAAGTGCCTCTGACATAATTGAAAAATCAGTGGTACTTAATTTATCGATTTCAGGACGGATTAATAAATCATTTTCAGTCAGTAGCAGTTTTTGTTGATTAGTTGTATTAATAGTTAAAATAGTAGACAGCTGATTAAGTACATCAACCGTACTTTTTATATCTTTTTGGGCGACCAGCGGAGAGCCTATATCAACTGCAATAACAATATCTGCACCCATCTTTTTAACAACATCTATAGGGATATTATTAACAATCGCGCCATCGACTAATAAATTACCATCTATTACTGTTGGCTCAACAATACCGGGAACAGTAGATGAAGCGCGAATGGCTTGAGAAAGACTACCAGAGTCCAGGACTACAGCTTCAGATGTCGCTATATTGGTCGCCACAGCACGAAAAGGGATAGGTAACTCGTCGAAGCTTGAAAGCTCTCCAAAGGTATCCGTTGATAATTTAAGAAGTTGAAAAGCCGATTGACCTAATAAAAGCCCTCCTGGGACTTTAAATTCAGAGTCGCTATAACCTAATCTAACGGTAATGTTATATTCATCTCTTAATTGCTTGTCGGGATATTGTAAATCTTCACGTGGAATAAAATCTGAAAAGCCTTTATCCCATTCTGTATTTAACATGATCACTTCAATTTCATCGGCGCTATAGCCTAATGCATACAAGCCACCTATATATGCACCAATACTGGTGCCGGCAATGTAATCTATTGGAATATTATTTTCTTCTAGTATTCTTAATATGCCAATATGAGCAGCCCCCTTAGCCCCTCCGCCTCCAAGTGCCAAGCCGATCTTGGGTCTAGATTCTGCAAAACTAATTGAGCTAATGAGGAGTGTCAAAAGTAAAAAATAACGCATATTGGCTTCCTGCCTTTAAATAAAATTAAATTTTCAAGAGTAACGACTAATCATATCTAAAATACCCTTCACAATGAACTGTATATTATAGTAAATGATTTGATTAAATCAGTATGCAGAGAAAAAAATAGCTGTTCCAGTTATTATTATCCATAATATACCCATGTTACCTCAAGATGCTTTGTCAGGCACCAGCTCGGTAACCAGAGCAAGGCACAACATGAGGTAATGGCTCTCCCTTTTCGATTGTTGTAACGTAGAGCTAGTTTTCGAGCTTGAGCCCCGTAGGGCAAGGCAACTTGCACCAATCTACATTGTTATAAAACATCGACTTAGAGCGACTAGGCTTCAATTTATGCCGAGTATCTCGGCACAATTTGCCTTGCTGACGTTGCATTTTGAAGTATCATGGGTATAACTACTTAGTAGATATTTAATGGATGAAAACATGGAGTTAGAAGAATTTTATCGTCGAGACTTAAACTTATTAGTCGCTTTAAAAGTATTAATTGAAGAAGGTAGTGTCAGTGGCAGTGCACAGAGGCTTAATTTAAGCCAATCAGCAATGAGCAGAATACTGGGCCGCTTAAGGGAAATGTTAAATGATCCGCTATTCATTCGCCAAGGGCAGCATCTTCAGCCAACATTACGCGCTATTGAAATAAATAATGCGCTTGATGATCCGCTAAATTCTTTACAAATTTTATTATCACCTAGTACCTTTAATCCTAGGCAATGTAATCAACACTTTACGATTGCGACAACAGATTACGCAATGCAAACAATCCTCCCCTATGCACTACCGCGTATTTATAAAGAAGCGCCAAATATATCATTAGAGTTCATGCCACTTAAACAAGATCAACTTAATAGCCAATTAAGCGCTGATGGTTGTGATATGGCAATATGCCGTCCCTCTGAGGCTATTGAACCGCTTAGACAAGATAACTTGGGCTTAGTGAGTGTATTTTGCATGTTATCTAAATCGCACCCTTTGGCCGATAAAAAATTAACCTTAACGGATTACCTAAATTATCCTCATGCGTTAATTGCTATTAGTGATGGCGTAAAAGTATTACTTGATGCAGCTGTTGGCGGAAATAAAAAACAAAATACTATTTTACGCGCTTATCATTTACAGACGGCTTTAGCGATTGTCGATAAACTTCCCTTACTTATAACTGTACCTGCCGATTTAGCTTATTTACTTGCAGAAAAGCATGATCTGGTTGTAAAAGCCTTACCCTTTGAATTTAAACCATTCCAGTATTCTTTGATTTGGCATCCTCGTTGCGATCAATCACAGGCACAGATATGGTTACGCAGTTTGTTAAAAGAAGAGTGCGCGCATTTAATTAATAAACGTATTCATGATATGGGGTTAGCTTGAATAACTAAGCGCAGAATACTCGGTGCGGTAGATATTTTTCCTGCTTAGAAAGGCTTATAAATTGCAGAAAGTACTCCCGATGTTAATTTTTTCTATGAGAAAATCACCTTCGAAGTCGCTGCGGATTCGACCAATGCGAGTGACTAATATCTCGTTACACTATCTTACAAACAAGAGGCCTTTCGTAAACAAGATAATTCCAAATTTTATGAGCTAAAATACTCAAACAACCAGTTTCACGATGAATATTGAAATTAAAGATGACTTACTCACAAAGTATCTTGTAGGGTATTTATGGAAAGGCCATTAATCACAATGATTCAAGTACTTTAGTGGAACTACGATAGAAGTCATTTGCTCATATAAATAGAAACAAGTTGAAGAGCTCTTTCACCCTGTTATCTGAATACAAACCTGACTTGCATTTTACTCATAAAAAAAACCGCCTAGGCGGGTTAAGTATCAAGTACATATACTTCAAGCGCTTTCTAAAAAAAACTAGTCGTTATATTTTAGAAAGCCTGATTGTAAACTTAAAGTTTAATTACAATACGTCCAGTCACTTGACCATTAGTGATCGCTTCTGCGCTCGTTGCAGCTTCTTCCAATGTGATCTCTTTACAAGCTTGCTCGTAATAACTAGCAGGTAATAATTCAATTAAACGATTCCATGCTGCTACACGTTTTGGATAAGGGCATGAAACTGAATCAATACCTAATAACTTAACACCACGTAAAATGAATGGCATAACCGTAGTTGGTAAATCAAAACCAGCAGCAAGCCCACAAGCAGCAACTGCACCATCGTAGTCAATTTGGGCAATAACCTTAGCAAGAATATTGCTACCAGCAGTATCAACCGCCCCAGCCCATAGTTGTTTTTCTAAAGGACGAGCAGGCTCTTCTAATTCAGAACGAGCGATAACACGACTCGCACCAAGATTTTTCAATAATTGCTCATTTTCTTCAACGCGGCCAGTCACAGCAACCACGCGATAACCCAATTGTGCTAATAGCGTTACAGCAACAGAGCCAACTCCGCCACTTGCGCCCGTTACTAATACTTCACCATCTTCAGGTTTCACACCTGCATCAACTAAAGCTTGTACACATAACATCGACGTTAAACCAGCAGTACCAACCATCATAGCTTGTTTACTGCTAATACCTTGAGGTAACGGGACTAGCCAATCAGCTTTCAAACTTGCTTTTTCAGCCATTCCGCCCCAATGATTTTCACCGACGCCCCAGCCTGTTAATACAACATTATCACCAGCTTGGTAACGTGCATCTTTAGATTCAACAACTTTTCCTGCTAAATCGATTCCAGGTACCATTGGAAATTGACGAATAATACGACCTTTACCAGTAATTGCCAGACCATCTTTATAGTTTAAAGAAGAGTAATCAACATCAATTAAAACTTCGCCTTCAGGCAATTGAGATTCTTCGATTTGACGAATTTCAGCAATCGTTTTTTTATCTTGTTGTTCTAGGATAAGTGCTTTAAACATAAAAAATACTCCGTTAGTAGATAGGTCTGCAATTGCAAGCAGTATAGGACTTAAATCGCCATGTGAAAAATGAATCTTTTTCATTAACTATATGCAAAAAACACATAGTCTAACTATTTTTTAATGCTAAGTATCTTTTTTATAAGACTTTTTAAAAAAACCGTTTAAAAACAGCTTAGATTCATATTCACTTTTAGCTCCTGTTACACTGTGTAGAATGCTATAAAAAATTCTTTTTAGCCGTTTTATTATGCTTTATTAAATCCTGTTTATAGTGTTCCTGCGATATATAGCCGTAGTATTTCAGGACATGATCACCACCAATAGCGTAGCGATAAGTAATTAGCCCTATCCATTCACTACGATTTTGTACAATAAGTTGTTTAATAGTATCGACGATGGCATTCATATTATTTGCTCCAGTTTGCATTTATTAACTTACTATAAAGTTTAACTAGCAAATCTAGGCATATGAGTACGACAACACCAAAAAGCAATACTATTAGCTCACATTTAAAGTTATTATCACTAAATTTATTTACAACAATATTTTTTGTGGCAAAGAGAGCACTCCGTTATGAGAGAATATATTGAAAAAGTGCCACAACGTATTGGCTCCTCTTGGCGTTATAAAAAAATAATAGAGAATGCAAAGAGTTTTGATTGGCACCGACATGAAGAATATGAGATAGCTATACATCGCAATTTTGATGGCTTGAGCCTAGTCGGAAATGACTGTAGTGATATCAGGCATAATC
>JBALXF010000099.1:0-8484 GCA_036961085.1 Psychromonas sp. | reverse complement strand
AGCAATCGAGGAAAAAAGCGGGACTCGGATTTCCTATCTGCCGATCTTTGGGAATATTCTGCTTAGAAAGTGGCGCTGTCATTAATGCTGAAATTGCACCATATAAAGGAAAAGGCGCAGATGAACACTCAATGCTAAGCGCGATATTAGATACCTTCCAGGAGGTGACTTAGTCATAGGTGATGCACTCTACAGCAGTTACTGGCTAATGGCTTATTTACAAATGCACGGTATTAACGGCATCTTTCAGCAAAATGGTGGGCGTGTAAAAAAGACAGACTTTAGAACAGGAAAGCAAATAGGAAAATATGATCATATAGTGTGTTACGAACGCCCTCAAAGGCCGAAGTGGATGCCTATCCCTAAATTATTAAGCTTAGAGAACTGAGAGTAAAACATAAGACAATTGTGACGACCTTAATGAAGCCGGCTGAACACAGTAAAAGCGCCATATCTGAACTGTATCAAAGCCGTTGGAATATAGAAGTTGATTTTAGAAATTTGAAAACAACCATGGGTATGTCTGAACTTAGTTGCAAGTCACCTGAGATGTGTGAAAAAGAGATATGGATATATTTTTTAGCCAATAACATAATCCGCATATTGATGGCGCAGACCGCCACTAAATTTAAACTGGAAATCAGAAGTATCAGCTTTAAAAATACATTACAAATTTGGAATTCTATCTCATCAAAATTTAAGGATGCAGTTTATATTATTGAACATTTATTCTTTTTAATAGCAGGCCATCAAGAAGGGAAAAGGCCTGGTAGTGTAGAGCCGAGGGCAAGAAAACGGAGAGCTTCTGCTTATACATTGTTGATGGTTCCAAGGCATATAGCTAGGGCTATGATTTTAAAAAAAGGTCACCCTCCCAAGCAAAGAAAAAATACGGGATCTAGAGGAGGAAAAGCTTAATGCAGTGCCATTCAGACGCGGCCCCATTGGTACATACATAATTTATTTTTCTATAAATAGTTGCACTCCTGTTTGTATATTTTCAGCAAACGCTTTAGCAAGGCGTGATAGAGGTTTATGTGCCGGCGTAATTATGGCATGCATGAAAATCACTTTTGGTGAAAAAGGTTTAAATATAACTTTCCCTTGTCCTGATTTATAAAGCTTATAGCTAGCAGCGCTGATTGGATCACAAATACAGCAACAAAGTTGCTGTTCAACAAATTCAAAACCAGAAATATAATTTTGTAGCTCAAAACGGACATTATATTCTGCCTCTATATCATCGAAAATATTTTCCAATTGTGTACTCATTGGATGTTGAGCATATATAGATGCTAATGGAATACCATCCAAATCAAGTGGAGTAATAAGGGGTAACTTGGCTAGTGGATGGTCCTCATGTACTGCGCATACAGCTTCAAGTTTTATAGGTTCGACATTAATAGAGCTCCTTTCTTTTGGATACTCACAATAGCCAATATCATATTGTTGAGAGGCAACCCAGTCATGTACAATGGAGGAACTTCTCATCATCATTGATATATTTACATTGGGTTTGTTTTTTACGAAATCAGCAATCATATGGGGCATGAAAAAAAGTGCCGCAGCAGGCATGCAGGCTATTCGCAAATGACCTCTAGATATATTTTTCACTTCAGCCATTAATTGCGTTGAACGTGTCAGCCGTTCAAGTACAGCTTCCGTCTCCTCTAGTAAAAAATAGGCTTCTGGTTTAGGTATTAGCCGGCCTTTATTCCGTTCAAATAGATCAAATCCTAATTGGTTTTCAAGATTACTGATCATTGAACTAATAGCAGGCTGGCTACGACAAAGAGAGCGTGCGGCTACAGACACTGAACCTGAACGCATAACAGCCCGAAAGGTTTCTAGTTGCTTAATGGATAGATTGGAACTCATTGCATTTCACCTATAAGAAAAAGTTATGGAAGTAGAGGTATTTTAAGTTTGATCTTATTGGAGTCAATGTATAGATTAACAAGTTGTTAACAAGCGTGCAGTTATTACTTTATATAAATTAACAAGAAGGTAAAAACCTTACTTTGTCTTTATGACATGATGTTAAATAAATAATTAGTTACATGAATAACAAGGAGAGAATTATTCAATGAATAAAATGTTCAATTACTTGCTGACAGGGTTAATTTTGCTTGTTGCATTTTCACAATTTGTCCAAGTCATCACTCGATATGTCTTTGAAGTCCCTATCATGGGGTTAGAAGAATCGATCATAATTCCAACAATGTGGTTGTATATGTTAGGCGCAGTCAATGCTTCTAAGGAAGATACTCAAATACGAGCCAATGTATTAGAAATATTCATAAAAACAGAGCGAGGTCTGATAATACTAGCGTTAGTTGCGGAAGTACTTAGCTTAGTTATTTCGTTTTGGCTGACTTATTGGGCTTGGGATTATTGTAAATATGCTTGGAGAGTATGGAAAGAAAGCCCAACATTGTATATACCGACTTTTTATCATGAATGCTCAGTTTTCATTGGCATGCTTCTGATTAGCACTTTTATTATTCTGCAGATTATAGTAAAAGCTCGAAAATTAAAATCTTACCCACATACAAAAAATAAGGCCCTAGATTATGTTTGAAGTAGCATTACTGGCTGTTGCTGTACTGGTTATCCTATTGACTGTTGGTGTTCCATTACCCTTTTGTTTTGGTGGAGCTCTAATGGTTATGAGCATCGGTGGTGGTGTCTCCATGAAAGGCAATCTTATGTGGGGAGCAGGGCAATTAACTAACCCTATCTTGCTGGCAATTCCTCTTTTTGTTCTGGCTGGAACGATAATGAGTCAAAGCGGTATAGCGGCAAGTTTATTAAATTTTCTCAATGCCTTTGTTGGTCATGTTCGCGGTGGTCTCGGTATTGTCGCTTCAGTAAGTTGCGCTATTGTTGGCGCGATATCAGGAAGTGGTTTAACTGGAATTGCAGCAATAGGTCCCTTGCTTATTCCTGAAATGGAAAAACGTGGTTACCCAAGAGCGTATGCAACGGCATTGATCGCTAACTCATCGATATTAGGGCTCCTTATTCCCCCTAGTGTCACAATGATTGTGTATGGCTGGGTGACAGATACATCTATTCTTGCATGTTTTTTAGCGACACTTGGTCCCGGCTTATTAGTAACCTTTAACTTTGCAGTGATTAATATGATTAAGGCACGCAAGTTCCCACTCGTATTAGATGAAAAATTACCTCTTAAAGGAATGCTTAAAGAAGTATCAACTCGTACGACTCATGCTATTCCAGCTTTATTGATGCCCGTCATTATACTCGGTGGTATCTACGGCGGAATTATGACACCAACAGAGGCGGCTGCTCTTGCGGTTATATATGCAATTCCTGTCGGTTTTTGGATTTACAAAGGCTTGACATGGAAAACGCTATTAGCATCAGGAAAAGAGTCTGCAACAGCTGTTGGCTCTATTATGTTTATGATCCTTTTTAGCCTAATTCTGAGTCAGATGTTTGTTGTTGAAAATATTCCTGAAGAATTAGTCAAAGCAGTTTTTAGTGTTACTGAAAATAAAGTATTACTACTTATCTTTATTAATATCATGCTTTTTTTAGTCGGTATGATTGTAAATGATATTACGGCAATTATTTTGATTGCTCCCTTATTACTTCCCTTAATGACTGCGTTGGGCATTAGCCCAATTCAATTCGCAGCTATTATCGGAGTAAACACGGCAATGGGTGGGGTAACTCCCCCATATGCTTCCATACTCTACCTTGGTGCTCGTATAGGCAAGGTGAAATTTTCTGAAGTAATCGGTCCTTCAATGATGTTAATACTTTGGGGTTATTTACCCGTGGTTATTTTAACTTCATTCTGGTCTGAACTATCACTCTTTCTTCCAACGTTTTTTGGTTATTAAATAAGGATGTTTTAATGAAATTAACAAATACACTTGTACCATCATGGAAAGCAACGAAATCTGTAAAAGCGGTTGTGCTTGCGCTCGCAGTAGTTGGTGTACCAACAGTGTTTGCAGATACATTGAAAATTAGTCATGTTCGTCCGCAGGGAACTGCGATTGATATTGATGTGAGAAACTTAAGTAAAGATCTCGAATCTGCAACAGATGGCGATTTAAACCTTCGCGTTTATGCGGCTAATGCCTTGGGGGATTACACGGTAGTTCAGGAGCGGATCTCATTAGGGGCCATCGATATGGCTGTGCAACCTGCATCATCTGCAGCGAACAGAAAAATGCAAATAGCTTTCTTGCCATCTTTAGCAAGTAACTGGGAAGAAGCACAGAACATTTACGGTAGCGGTGGCGCTATTCGTGAAGCTATGCAGGAACTATATGCGAAACAAGATATAACCGTTCTCGCTGCTTACCCTGTTTATTTTGGTGGTATTGCGCTTAATGTAGAAGATAAAAGTGCAGGAGAAATTGATATTCAAAAAGGCATAAAACTTCGTGTCCCACCAATTAAGAGTTTTCAATTATTAGCCGGGAATTTAGGTTATATAGCAGCGCCACTCCCTTTTTCTGAAGCATTTACAGCTGTCCAGACTGGAGTAGTTGATGGTGTTATTGGCTCTGGTGCTGAAGGTTATTATGCATCTTTTCGTGATGTTACAAAAACGTATATTCCATTAAATACCCACTTTGAAGTTTGGTATTTAATTATCAATAGTGAACGTTTAAGTGATTTATCTGATGCTCAGCAAAAAGCATTGATGTCAGTTGCCACTGAATTTGAAAATAAGCGCTGGTTGAGTGCTCCAGGTGAACAGAGCAAGAATGAGCAAAAACTTGCTGATAATGGCGCGAACATTGTTGAAATTAGCCCACAGCAATTAGCAAAAATTTCTGACCGAGTTCGTGAAAACGTTTGGCCTGAAATACTAAATGATATTGATGCTAAATGGGCGCAAAGTATTTTAGATAAAATAGAGAAATAAAACCCACCAACTAAGTAGAAGCATTGTAATTGCTTTCTATAACCTTTGTTTTATGGGAGAGATTCTCTCCCGATTCTTTAGATTCATGGGATAAATTATATGAAACCAGAATATGTAGTTATTGGTGGTGGAATTGTTGGCTGTGCAGTTGCTTATGGACTACTAAAGTCAGGTCACAAAGTGACCATTCTAGATGGTGGTGATAGCGATCATCGTGCATCCAGAGGTAATTTTGGGCTAGTCTGGCTTTCTAACAAAGGCTTAGATGCTCCACATTATGCTTCTTGGACTAAACGCTCTATCGGTTTGTGGCGAGAGCTAGTAAATGAACTGGAAAAAGTTAGCGGAGAAACACTTGATTTAGTTCAGAACGGAGGTTATGACTTCTTTTTTTCTGAAAAAGAGTTGCAACAACGAGTTGAAAAATACCAGCAACTTGGTAAAGCGTTAGGTATAGATTACCCTTACGAAATATGGGATCGCGCCAAACTTAAACAAGAAGAGCCACAAATAGGGCCTGATGTTATTGGCGCAATATTTGGTCCTGAAGATGGGCATGTAAATCCGCTTAAATTATTAAAATCATATCATAAAGCGATTACAGTCCTAGGTGGGAAGATTATTTCGCAAGTGAATGTTGTTAAGGTTGAGCAACAAAGTGACGGCCGATTTGCTATTGAAATGCAAGGTGGCAATACAATGTTCAGTGATAAAGTCGTTCTTTCCGCTGGTTTGGGCTCAGCTGAGCTTGGGCCGCAACTCGGTTTCAAGGCTCCTGTCATACCACAAAAAGGGCAAGTTTTGATCACCGAAAAACTTCCGCCAATGATTAATCGACCTTCTGGCATTATTCGCCAAGTTGATGAAGGAGGCATTCAAATCGGTGACTCTAAAGAGGCAGTAGGATTTAACTCACAGGAAACAATATCTGTGACGGCAGCCATCGCAGAACGCGCCATTGCGATATACCCATTCTTGGCAAACATTCAGTTGCTTAGGAGTTGGGGGGCGCTGAGAATAATATCACCCGATGGTTTGCCTATCTATCAGAAATCACAGACCCATTCTGGGGCGTATATGATTAGTTGTCATAGTGGAATTACATTAGCAGCAGTGCATAGTTATTTAATGCCTTTATGGTTGGAAAACAAACCAGAAGCACCAGATTTGGAGAAATTTGATGAAAGTCGATTCTAATTTTGTAAGAGTAAATTCACAGGCACATGATGCATCGAGTGAAGTACAATTTTATTGGGAAGAACGCCCTGTTACCGCACGACAAGGAGATACAATTGCTGCCGCTTTATTAGCTACTGGAGTTGTCCATACTCGAGATACGGCCGTTTCAGGGGCTTCTCGAGGTCCATTTTGCATGATGGGAAGCTGTTTTGAATGTCGAGTGGAAGTCGATGGAGAGCTGAATGTTCAATCATGCATGCGTGTTATTGAACCTGGTATATCCGTTAAACGTCAGCGAAGTTAATTAGATAAGGAAATCGTTATGCTCAATGTTGATGTGTGCATTATTGGGGCAGGACCAGCAGGTATAACTGCTGCTATTGATTGTACAAAAATGGGTTCTACGGTTGTTTTACTTGATGAGCAGCCTAGCGCAGGTGGACAGATATATCGTTCTATCAAAAAAACAGGTCATGTACTTGGTGAAATATTGGGCCCGGATTATTTATATGGCGCGAAGTTAGTCAGTGAAGTTGAATCAGCAGGAGTACAACATATTGCTGAGGCTAAAGTCTGGCGAGTAGATGAAGATAAAAAGGTATTTTGGAGCTGTAGAGGTAAAGCGCAACAATTACAGGCTAAACGTATTATTATCGCAACAGGGGCATTAGAACGCTCTTTTGCATTCCCAGGGTGGACCTTACCCGGTGTAATGATGGCTGGTGCGAGCCAAGTACTGCTAAAAACATCAGGACTCGCTCCTAAACAAGCGGTTATGGTTGGAACTGGTCCGCTGCTTTATTTATTAGCTGTGCAGTTGATTAAAACGGGTAACCCACCAATTGCGATTGTTGATACGCAAGCTCCTAAGCAATATATTCAAGCAAGTCGTTATTGGGCCAATGCGATCAAGGGAAGAAAATATATTTATAAAGGGATCAACCTACTTCTACAAATAAAGAAAGCTGGAGTGAAACACTATCATCGAGCGACTGATATTTGTGCTGATGGCGTTGATAAAGTTGAAAGTCTCAGTTTCACTTGTGCTGGCAAAAAAGTTGTATTGGATGCTCAAACAATCTTAAGCCATATTGGAGTGGTGCCTAATGTCCAATTGACTCGTGCACTTGAATTAGATCATAGTTGGGATCCGCTGCAGCGTTGTTGGCGCCCTACCTTAGATGAACATTATAATACGTCTTTGTCCGGAGTGGCTGTGGCTGGAGATAATAGTGGAATTGGTGGAGCATTAGTTGCTGAGTACCAAGGTCATTTAGTTGCTTGTGAAGCTTTGTATTCTTTGGATAAAATAACTAAAGACGAATGGCAAAAAAGCACTAAATCATTGAAGCAACAGATTAAGCAAGAACTTGTTATTCGTCCTTTTTTGGATGCATTATATACTCCCCCAAAGCAAGCCTTAACACCTGTCGATAAGACTATTATTTGTCGTTGTGAGGAAGTTACTGCTGGAGATATTCGTCAATATGGCCGCAATTCTTCTTATGGAATAAATCAAATAAAGTCATTTAGCAGATGTGGTATGGGGCCTTGCCAAGGACGCTATTGTGGGCAAACTGCTGCGGAAATTATTGCTGATGAAGCGAATATAGCAGTCTCTAAAGTAGGATACTTTCGTATTCGTTATCCAATAAAACCATTAAAGCTCGGTGAACTGGCTAGTCTAACGCCAATAGATAAATCTTTTATCCAACAATATAAAGATCAAGGGCAATAAATAGGGCTAAGTTTTCACGCCTGTGAGGTCTTATTTTGGAACTCTAGGCTATTTTGCTTCGACGTTAATTCGATTATAAAATCTATTTCTAAGTCGCATGGGGCGAAAGTGACTTACTCCTAAAAAGAGTTTACTTCCCTTGCATGTTGGATTGCAGAGTAAGGATGAAATTAAAATGGACACGTAAAACTGGCCACAAATTTATCGATTTTTCAGGCGCATAAGAGGATGAGGTACATGAACTGCTATTCTCTGCGTCAATATAAACACAAGGAATCAAGATGATAGAAAGACAGCAAACAAAACAGAGAATGAGTCGTGTCGTTAAGCACAACGGTACTATTTACCTGTGTGGGCAAGTCTGTGCAGACGCAACTAAGGAGATTACCGAGCAAACTCAAACTATGTTGGATAAAGTAGAACAATTGCTTTTAGAAGCAGGCAGTAACCGCGAATATATTTTGTCAGCAACTATCTATGTTAAGGATATGGCTGAGCATTTTGCACCAATGAACGCAGTGTGGGATTCTTGGGTTCTAGAAGGTCATGCACCAGCAAGGGCTTGCGTAGAAGCAAGTATGGCTAGAGAAGATCTATTGGTTGAAATTTCGGTAATTGCTGCTGTTAAGTAATTATTAAAGGGAGTTCTCAGACG
>JBALXF010000098.1:0-8509 GCA_036961085.1 Psychromonas sp. | reverse complement strand
TAGGTCTCGACCTAGACTGTCTGTTCCGAATAGGTGAACCGCAGAAGGAGCTTCGTGCAATGCATACCAATCAGTATCATCATATGCAAACTCAGCAAGCATAGGCACAAAGATTACTGCAAGCGTAATTAAAGTAAGTATGATCAAACTAAGCATTGCTGCTTTATTACGCATAAAACGCAAACGAGCATCTTGCCAAAGGCTACGACCTTCGATCTCTAGATTTTCTGAGATACTCTCGATTGTTTGAGAGTTGATTTTTTTAGATAACATAGGATCCGTCCTTTAATAGCGAATTTTTGGATCGACAGAAGCGAGCAAAATATCAACGATAGCGTTAAATAATATGAATAAGAAACCAATCAATATTGTCACGCCCATTACTAATGAATAGTCACGGTTAAATGCTGCATTAACAAATAACTTGCCGATACCAGGCAAACCAAAAATGGTCTCGATCACAACCGAGCCGGTAATAATACCGACAAATGCAGGGCCCATGTATGAGATAACCGGTAACATTGCTGGTTTTAATGCATGGTGTAATATGATGTAACCGTAGCTTAAACCCTTTGCACGAGCGGTTCGGATGAAGTTACTATTTAAGGTTTCAATCATGCTGCCGCGAGTAATACGTGCGAAAGTTGCTACGTATAACATCGCCATACCTAAAACAGGTAATACCATATAAGGCAAGCTGCCATCTAACCAACCACCGGCAGGAAACCAGCCAAGGTTAATTGAAAACAGGTAAATAAGCACCGGAGCCAATACGAAGGAGGGCATCACGATACCGAGCATGGCGGTGGACATAACCCAATAATCGAGCCAAGTATTTTGCTTCAGTGCGGCCAGCGTACCGACGGCGACACCAAATATAACAGCAAAAACAAAGGCAAATGCCCCGATTTTAGCCGACACAGGTAGTGCAGCAACAACCAGTTCGTTTACCGTAAAATCTTTGTATTTAAAAGAAGGCCCCAAGTCACCCTGAATTACATTAGTCAGGTAAGTTGTATATTGCTCAAATACAGGTTTATCTAAACCATATTTAGCATTAATATTTTCCATTACTTGCGGTGGGAGTGTACGTTCACTTGAAAAAGGGTTGCCAGGTGCAAAACGCATTAAGAAGAATGATACCGTAATCAACACCAATAAAGTTGGTATTGCCTCAAGTATCCTTTTGAGTATAAATTTAAACATAGAATCACTCTGTATTCGTGAAGGTACAACAAAATAGAGACGAAAACTGCAGGCAGTAAATCGTCCCTATATTTTACTATTTTAGATCTAGTATTTATTCAGCGATGATGTACATATCTTTTGAATAAAGTTTATCTTCTGCATTATTTACTGCGTAACCACCGACATGTGGATTAACCAGACGTGTTGTTACATATTGATAAATTGGTGCGATTGGCATATCTTTTGCTAACAAGGCTTCTTGTGCATAATACAGTTCAGTACGCTCTGTTTCAGAAGTTGTTTCAGTTGAACGCTTGATCAGATCATCGTATTCAGCACTTTTATAGTGAATACCACCCGTAGTATTTTGACCTTCCATCAATGAAGTAAATGTAGATGCTTCATTGTAATCGCCACACCAACCAGCACGTGCAGCTTCAAACTCACCTTGTTTTTTCGTTTCTAGGTAAGTTTTCCACTCTTGGTTTTCAAGCGTCACTTCAACACCTAATGTTTTTTTCCACATAGAGCCGATTGCTACAGCAATTTTTTTGTGATTTTCACTGGTGTTATAAAGTAAGCTGAATTTAAGTGGGTTAGATTCGTTGTAGCCTGCTTCAGCTAGCAGTTCCTTCGCCTTCGCATTACGTTCTTTCTGGGTTAATTTACCATATGCCGGCAACTCAGGGCTAAAGTTAGCAATGATTTCAGGTGTTAAGAAGTACGCTGCTTTTTGACCTTGACCTAACAGAATCTCAGCAACGATATCACGATCGATTGCATAGGAAATTGCTTTACGAACACGCTCATCATTGAATGGTGGCTTATGCGTATTGAAGTTATAGTAGTAAGTACAAAGGTTACCTTTGATTGCTAAAGATTCGGGATGCTCTTTTTGCAAACGTTTGAAGTGCTCATTAGGTACTTCGTAAGTGAAATCAAGTTCACCAGAAAGGAAACGATTCATCTCTGCAACTTGGTTTTCAATCGGTAAGTAAGTTACTTTGGTTAACACGGTTTTATCGTTATCCCAGTAATTTGTATTAGGTACAACTTCAATTCGTTCATTTACAACCCATTTATTTACAGTAAATGCACCATTACCAACGAAATTTTCTGCTTTAGTCCATTGATCGCCAAACTTCTCGACCGTTGCTTGGTGAACGGCTTTCATGGTTGTATGGCCCATCATCATGACAAAGTATGGAACAGCGTTGTCTAATTTAACTTCGAAGGTGTAATCATCAACGGCTTTAACACCTAAGGTATTTTTATCTTTTTCACCAGCGATTATTTCTGATGCATTAACCATGGTCGTCATGTCTACGTACCACGAATAAGGAGAAGCGGTTAATGGATCGACTGCACGTTGAAAGCTATAAACAAAGTCATGTGCAGTTACGGGATCGCCATTTGACCATTTAGCGTCTTTACGAAGATAAAAAGTGAAGGTTTTGTTATCAGCAGTTTCCCAACGTTCAGCTACTCCTGGGATTGTATTACCGTCTGCATCTTGGTTCACTAAGCCTTCTAAAAGGTCACGAATCACATGAGACTCTGGCACACCTTCAGTTTTATGCGGGTCAAGAGAAGCAACTTCAGTACCGTTACCACGAACCAATTCTTGTTTATCAGCTAATTTAACGCCAGCCGGAACTTCCGCTGCGATTGTTGTAAAAGAGGTAGCGGCTAGTGAAAGGCCAGCACTCAGTAAAAGTGCTTGAGTGATTTTATTTTTGTACATTTTTAAACTCCAATGTTTATATAGCTTCCATAGCTAAAAGGTTCATATTTAAAAAAACTAGTCATTTTAAAGCTGATTATTTATTCCAGACGAAAAAATACAAAATGAAGATATCATCCATCTTTTAATGGGTCGACACATTTAATGCCGTCTTATTGTATAACGTAAATATCATCACATTTGAATCAAAAAATTGCGAGTTATGTAGCATGTTTGATTTTAATCAACGAAAAACACTATCCAAGCTAATTTTTTTATGCGCTTGCATATTTTTTAATCTAAGTTGTTGATTATTTGTTAATTGTTATATTATAAATATCCAAAAATTAGTCTTTTAAAGTAGGGCATTGCTAGTGTTTTGTTTAATAACGCATTAATAAATGGAGTATGGATACGAGGGTATTTTTTTAGGCAATTAAATTAATGATACAGCGAGCTAATATTAATCAGTGATAACTAGATATAATAAGAAAAAAAGCTACATTACATGCAGTTAGCGTTTATGCCTTGGTGTTTTTTGTTTGATAAATACTTTATCAAATGAAGGGTTTTTACCTAATCAAATAATATAACCAGAAATAATAATATTTATCTAGCCTAGATTTAATACGGCGTTAAGAATAACTATTCATATTTCTTTGTGTTTCATGCATTAAATACGTCCTTTACTATAAAGAGAATGGCCTGTGATCGGAACCCTAAAACCTTTTATTTTATTATTAGTCAGTGGCTTTTTATTAATGCTTGCTTATGGTCTTAGTAATATCTTATTGCCAGTGCGTATGCAAAATGATGGGATCAGCATTGACCAGATGGGATTAGTGCTATCGATGTTGTTTGTTGGGTTTTTATTGGGTGCCTATTATAGCCGGATCTTATTGCAGAGAGTTGGGCATATTAGAGTCTTTGCAATGTGCGGTAGTTTAACATCGGTTGCTATTTTACTTTCAGGGCTTTATCCCGACCCTATAATGTTAGGGTTAATGCGAATGGTAACGGGGTTTTGCATTGCATGCATTAACGCAACACTAGATAGTTGGTTAAGTGATAGTGCAACTGAAAAAAATCGCGGTCGAATACTCTCTATCAACCAAATGATGATGATGACTGCACTATTTTCTGGTCAGTTTTTATTAAATGTAGCACCGGTTGAAAACATAACTTTGTTTATAGTGTGTGGCATTTTATTTAGCCTTTCAATTACACCGATTGTTATAAGCGGTCAAAAAGGCCCACAAGTAGAAAACAGTCAATCAATGTCATTGTTAACCGTGTTTAAACTCTCTCCATTGGGTGTAGTAAGTAGTTTTTATTGTGGTTTTCTGTATGCCGGTTTAATCAATATGCTACCAATATTTGCCAGTGAACATGGTATTTCAGGTGTTAATTTATCTATATTTATGGGTGCAGCAATATCTGGTGCCATTTTTTTACAATTTCCTATTGCCTACTTATCGGATAATTTTGATCGAAGGAAAGTCATGTTTTTCATGGTTTTTAGCCTGATTATAATGTGTCTGTCAGTACCTGTTTTTCTTGGCCAGGGAATGTTTAACCTCGTTTTATTACCGATAGCATTGATTACAGGGTTAATCGCTTGTCTATATCCGATGGCTATGTCGGAAACCTTTGATAAGGTACTAAAAGAGCAAATACTGGCATCAATGGGATCACTATTATTGATTTATGCATTGGGCAGTATAATGGGGCCTTACCTAGCATCACTGGTAATGGAGACCTTAGGTAGTGGTGCATTATTTAGTTTTATTATTGTCTCTGCTACAACTTTATTGGTATTTATAATTATTAGAATGAAATTAAGTGAAGCTTTGCCAGTTGAAGAACAAGAAAATTTTGTGATGCAAACACCAAGTGGTGTGGTGTCTGAGTTAGATCCTCGAACCCAATATGTAGAAGCGCAATTTGATGTTACGCCTGAAGTTGAAGTAGCTATCAATTTAGCCCGTAATAATCCAGCAGCAGCTATCAATATGGTTAAAGCATTAGTATTGCGCGATCCTCAAAATGCATCTAATTTAGCTGCTGCGTTAAGTACTATAGATGAGATTGATATAGGCAAGTTATATTCGTCTATTACCAAAGCCGCACCAGAAATGAGTATTCATATTGCAGAGGCATTAACCAATGCATCGCCAGAACAAGCGGATGAATTGATTGATTGGATAACCTCTGAATATCCAGATCAATTTACTAATATTGTTGTCGCGATAGCTAATGCTATGCCAGATAATGGTCTTGATTTAATCGAGTTAGCCGCTGAAAATATGGCTGATGATTATCCAAATGAAGTACTAGAGATGACTGAAGAATATATGACCAGTCTATCGGATTCACTTGATGACATGCGGCCAGTGGACAGGACAGCCGCCGCTTCTGAACAAACTGCAACTGAGCTGTATAATCGGATGACGGAGGTTTCACCGGAACAGTCAGCTGAACTAGCGCTCACGGTATCTGAGGCTTTGCCTGAATCGTCTAATGATGTGGCTGAAGCCTATGTGTACAACTTGATAGAGAGTGAAAGTGAACAATTGTCTGCGGCGGATGCAGCTGAGAATATAGAAAACGCGGTTAATGACTATATGAATCAAATTGTTGAAACGATTCCTGAGCATGCTGTGGATGTCGCCAGTACCTTCATTGACTCGGTGCCGGAAGTAGCATCTGAGATGCTTGAGATGCTGCAGGACTCTGATGTAATTGAAACGAGTGAATTAAGCTCGTCTATCGACGATAAACCGGTAGAAAGCCTTTTGCAGGAACAGTTGCAGTACGCAGTGGAAACTCAGTCTGATAGAGAAGATACTGCCAACATTCGAGTTTAGAGAATGCTATTTCCATATTACTTCGAGATGCCAAGTCAGAAAGATAAGTTGTGCCTTGTTCTGGTCAACGAGCTGATGCCAGAGAAGCATCTTGAGATAAAATGGAGATAGCCGTTTAAATACGTACAACATGTATTTAGGCTCTCGGGTTTTAAAATCCATCGCCGGTAAATTTGTGAATATTTTTTAACCCTGACAAATATGTATGGAATATATCTGAATGTATCTGAATGTATTTAGCCAGTAATAAAAAGATGGCGCATATAGATGGATTTCATAAATAGGTTATATAGCGATGCACTGCGTCGTTACAAAAGAGTTTAATTCCTGCCTGTATTTTTTCGTAAGTTGTATTTATTGATAATTAATGCCTCATTTGTTAATACAATTTTAATATCTAAATCCATTCTAATCATAACTATATTGAATCCAAAAACGATATCTTGTGTCTTATATAAGATATAAGATAAATTAAATCTTGCGTAAGTGTTGCACATTTGTTAATTTGAATTTTCGCAGTATATAATTTAACCATAATAGAGAGTCTGCAAACGAGTGAAGCACAGTTTATTATTCTCGATGATAACGATTCAATCGGTTTTGTTGTGGTAATAACAGCTCAATTTTGACTAATGAGGAGTTTATGAATATCGTTATTCCAAAAATAAAAGTAAAAATTAAATTAAATACTCAGTTGGTCATTTTTCTTAGCTTCGCGGGATTATGCCTTTTCCCTGTTATTTCCTCCCCTATTGCCTTGGTGATAGGCTTTACCTTAGCTACATTAGGGTTGGTACCAACACAAATAAATACGGCTTTTATCACTAAAAAATTATTAGCCTACTCTATTGTTGGATTGGGCTTTGGTATTAATTTACAACAGGCGATTACAGTTAGTTCAAATAATATTGGTATTATTGTTTGCTCTATCTTTGGTACTTTATTATTGGGTGCTGCATTAACAAAAAGTTTTAACATAAAACCGAAAACAGGGCACTTAGTGTCTTCAGGCACTGCTATTTGTGGTGGTAGTGCAATTGCCGCCGTTGCACGTTCGATTAATGCCAATGCAGATGAAACATCACATGCTTTGGCGCCCATCTTCATTTTAAATAGTGTTGCGTTGATTGTCTTTCCACTAGTAGGGCATTGGCTTTTGATGAGTCAGCATGATTTTGGTATTTGGAGCGCGATTGCAATTCATGATACTTCATCAGTTGTTGGTGCTGCTTCTGCTTATGGTGATGAGGCGTTACAAACAGCAACGACGTTAAAATTAGCGAGAGCGTTGTGGATTATTCCAGTAGCGTTTATCAGTGCACTTATTTTTAAAGGGGATAGTAAAAAAATTACAGTGCCTTTGTTTATCTTATTTTATTGTGTTGCGATTGCCATTGCTTATTATTTGCCACAATTTGACTTGATTTATCAGGGTATATTTACTGTTTCAAAGCGCATATTAGTCTTGTGTTTATTTTTAATCGGAGCAGGGTTAACAATTGAAAGTATCAAGTCTGCAGGTTTTAAACCCATGTTATTAGCGATTATTTTATGGGTGGTGATCTCTATCAGTTCGCTGGCTTATATACTCCTGATTATGTAAATTATATAGCAAAGTTACTGGTGTTCTAGCGTAGATATTTTTTGCCGATATTTTATTAGTGTTGGCTACGTAATAAAACAACGATATCAAACAAAAGGTATGCAGAACGAACAGTTATAAACACAACACGAAAGTGAACCAGATCTACTTCCACTTGAAATTGTACTTAAATTCAACCAATTTTCATTAATTGTAACAATAAACTATCACGGACCTGACTATGCAAATAGGTATAGCTAGAGAGATCTAAGATAATGAAAACCGCGTAGCTGCAACACCGAATACGGTTTAGCTGTGAATCAAACAGGTTTTTAATTTTTTGTAGAAAATAACGCAGGAGTAGCTGCTAGCTTTTCAGATCAAGCTTACACTGACGCAGGTGCTGTTATCAGCACAGATAATGTACAGTTATGGCAGTCTGACATTATCTTTAAAGTTAATGCAGCTACAGATGCTGAGATTAAGTTAATCAAAGAAGGGGCAATCCTGGTTAGTTTTATCTGGCCTGCACAACCCCAAAAATTACTGAAAAAGTTAGAAGCTATAAAAGTAAGCGTGATCGAAATGGACAGTGTACCTCGTACATCTCGTGCACAGGCGTTGGACGCACTAAGCTCAATGGCTAACATTGCAGGTTATCTTGCAGTTATTGAAGCTGCTAACCAATTTGGTCGTTTCTTCACTGGTCAAATTACAGCAGCTGGGAAAGTACCACCAGCCAAAATACTGATCGTTAACGCTGGTCTTGCCACGTTAAGCGCAGCAGATAGCTTAGGCGCTATTGTACGTGCATTCGATACTCGACCAGAAGTAAAAGAGCAAATCGAAAGTATGGGTGCGGAATTGCTTGAAGTAAATTACGTTGAGGAAACCGAAGTCAGCACCACTGGTTATGCAAAACCATGAGTGAAGGTTAACAAAAAGCGCAAGATGATATGATGACTGAGCAAGAGAAAGATGTTGATATCATCATCACAACCTCACTTATCCTAGGTACACCTGCACCAAAGATCATTACTGAATCAATGATTAAATCAATGAAGTCGGGTAGCGTCATTGTTGATTTTAGCAGCAGCTGCTGGCGGTAATGCTGTATTAACAGTAAAAGATGAAGTGGTAACGACTGAA
>JBALXF010000097.1:0-8543 GCA_036961085.1 Psychromonas sp. | reverse complement strand
CGAGCTAGCCATCAAAACCATGCTTGAGCAGATGTCCCAGGCGCTGGCTACCGGAGATCGGATTGAGATCCGAGGCTTTGGCAGCTTCTCGCTGCACTTCAGGGCGCCAAGAGTAGGGCGAAACCCCAAGACCGGACAGTCCGTCTGTCTGGATGGCAAATTTGTTCCGCACTTTAAGCCTGGCAAGGAGCTTAGGGATAGGGTTAATGAGGAAGAGTGAGGCTTAAAGCGTGGCTTGAGAACGAATTTCTCTTTTATGAAAGTCTTTGGCATCAATGACAGCTGTTTGATGTCTGATATCAGTTAGTGAAACAACCTTTACGCTGTAAGATTGATTATTTAGAAGGAATAGATAGCGGATATCATTTTACAATAATGATAATCATTTCTATTTGTGAGGGATAGACAGCTATTACATGCGCTGTCTCTATTTTAAAGGTAATTTTTCAAGTGAAAATTCTAGTCACTGGCGGTGCTGGCTTTATTGGTTCTGCTGTAATTCGTCATATTATTTCGAATACTGCAGATTCTGTAGTTAACGTCGATAAACTTACCTATGCCGGTAATTTAGAATCTCTTGCCGAAGTTTCCCTGAGTGAGCGCTACGTATTCGAGCGTGTGGATATTTGCGATTGTTCGGAAATTGATCGTATCTTCGCTCAGTATCAGCCCGACGCAATCATGCACTTAGCTGCAGAGTCGCATGTGGATCGCTCGATCAGCGGACCGTCCGAGTTTATCCAGACGAACATTATCGGCACCTACACATTACTGGAGTCAGCTCGCCAATACTGGGCGAGTTTGGATGAAGAACGCAAAGCAAAATTCCGCTTTCATCACATATCAACTGATGAGGTTTATGGAGACCTTGAAGGTCCCGAAGACCTGTTCACTGAGACGACACCATATCAGCCAAGTTCACCTTACTCTTCTAGCAAAGCAAGTTCGGATCATCTAGTGAGAGCATGGCGTCGCACTTATGGTCTGCCGACGTTGATCACTAATTGCTCCAACAATTATGGGCCATACCACTTCCCTGAGAAACTTATTCCTCTGATCATTTTAAATGCGCTGGAAGGGAAGTCCTTGCCTGTATATGGCAAGGGAGATCAAGTTCGCGATTGGTTGTACGTTGAAGATCATGCCCGCGCTCTTTATAAAGTCGTCACTGAAGGTAAGGTCGGAGAGACCTACAATATCGGCGGGCACAACGAAAAACAAAACATAGAAGTGGTGCATACTCTGTGTGCTTTGCTTGATGATTTATGTCCTGAGTCACCTCACCGTCCTCATCACAGTTTAATTACTTATGTGAAAGATCGCCCAGGACATGATCAGCGTTATGCCATCGACGCGAGCAAGATTCAACGTGAACTTGGCTGGTCTCCAGAAGAAACATTCGAAAGCGGAATCCGAAAAACGGTAGAGTGGTACCTGAGCAATGCCAGTTGGGTGGAAAATGTTAAAAGTGGAAGTTATCAGCAGTGGATTGATCTGAATTACACCGGCCGTGTTAGTGTAGTATGAAAATACTTTTGTTTGGTAAAAATGGTCAAGTTGGCTGGGAGTTACAGCGCGCACTTGCCCCACTCGGAGAACTAATTGCCCTTGATCGCCATGTCATTGACGGTATAAGCGGTGATCTGTGTAATCTAGATTTATTACGGGCATCGATTAGAACCATTAAGCCTGAGATAATAGTAAACGCTGCTGCATATACCGCTGTTGATAAGGCTGAATCCGAAAATCAGCTTGCTGATCTGATAAATGCTCGTGCAACTGAAGTTATGGCCGAGGAGGCTGTAATATTAGGAGCCTGGCTAATTCACTATTCTACAGATTATGTGTTCAGCGGCGCAGGCTCAACGCCTTGGCAAGAATCAGATTGTGTTTCGCCAGTGAACTACTATGGTTTAAGTAAGCTAGCTGGTGAGCAAGCAATTCAAGCTTCCGGTTGTAAGTATTTAATCTTTCGCACCAGTTGGGTCTACAGTGCGTTCGGCCATAATTTCGCCAAGACTATGCTGCGCTTAGCTAAAGAGCGTGAATCATTAAATGTCATTGCTGATCAAGTTGGCACCCCTACTGGAGCCGATTTGATAGCTGATGTCACAGCGCACGCAATCCGAAAATCGATAACTGAGCCTGAGCTGGCCGGAATATACCATTTAGCCGCAGCTGGGGAAGTATCATGGCATGGTTATGCCTGTCATGTATTCAATATAGCGAAGCTGCAGGGCGAAAAGCTATTGGTAGAGGACGTCAACCCCATTGAAACAACAGCGTATCCAACTCCCGCCCGTCGACCGCTTAACTCACGGTTGAATACACAGAAGTTACGTAAGACTTTTTCAATACATTTACCGGATTGGCAGTGTGGCGTAACTAGAATGTTAATGGAAGTTTTTAATAAATGAATACAAATAATCGTAAAGGCATTATTTTAGCTGGCGGTTCAGGCACTCGTTTGCATCCACTTACATTAGGTGTATCGAAACAGATGTTGCCGATATATGACAAGCCAATGATTTTTTATCCGCTATCGGTTTTAATGCTCGCTGGGATGCGTGAGATATTGATTATTTCAACACCTGAGGACCTACCAAATTTTCGAAAGTTACTTGGCGATGGAGGTTCATATGGGATTGAGCTTACTTATGCAGTACAGCCAAGTCCTGATGGTTTGGCGCAAGCATTTATTATCGGCGAAGAATTTATAGGCGACGATTCGTGTTGTCTTATCCTTGGTGATAATATTTTCTATGGACAGCACTTTTCAGAAAATCTTCACGCAGCGACTGCTCAGGTAAATGGAGCAACAGTTTTCGGTTATCATGTATCTGACCCTGAGCGGTTTGGTGTTGTTGAGTTTGATGAAGCCGGTCGGGCACTGAGTATTGAAGAAAAGCCGTCAAAGCCTAAGTCAAACTATGCTGTGACTGGGCTATATTTCTATGATAATGAAGTTGTAGAGATTGCAAAATCGATAGAACCATCTGAGCGTGGTGAGTTAGAAATAACAGATGTTAATCGAGCGTATCTAGCACGGAAAGCACTCAATGTTGAGATTTTAGGCCGCGGTTTTGCTTGGTTAGACACTGGTACTCATGACTCTTTGCTAGAGGCCAGCCACTTCGTTCATACCATTGAACAGCGCCAGGGGCTCAAAGTAGCTTGTCTTGAAGAAATTGCTTTTCACAATGGATGGATAACAGCTGAACAGTTACGAACGCAAGCTGATGCCTTGAAGAAAACGGGATACGGGCAGTATTTGTATAAAATTTTAGAGGCATGAGGAACACCAAGCTTATCTTCGAATCTGACATCAACATAATCAATCAGTGGATATTGCATGCCATTAGAACATCCAAAAGTTGCAGTTTTATTGGCCGCATATAATGGTATGCGCTGGATTGAAGAGCAGTTGAATACAATTTTATATCAAACTGATGTGAAGTTGACAGTTTTTATCAGTATTGATCCTTCAACAGACGGTACTGAGCTTTGGTGTCACAGCTATGCGGCAGATAATTCAAACGTTTATGTGTTGCCTTCTGCCGGAAAGTTTGGTGGTGCAGCACTAAACTTTTTCCGTCTATTTCGTGATGTAGACATCTCTTCTTTTGATTATGTTGCATTGTCCGATCAAGATGACCGCTGGCATTCAGATAAATTGAGTAGAGCAATAAAAATATTAGAAAGTACTAGTTATGATGCTTATTCAAGCAATGTAATTGCATTTTGGCCCAGCGGAAAGAAATCTTTTCTCAATAAAGCACAGCCCCAGGTTGAGTGGGATTATTTGTTCGAAGCGGCAGGGCCAGGTTGTACTTATGTATTTAGCAAGGCACTTGGAAGTAATCTCAAGACAGCGATCACCGATAATTGGGAGGCTATACAGAAAGTAGGCCTTCATGATTGGTACTGCTACGCGTATGCGCGTGGCAATTCCTACGAATGGTATATAGATCCCGTACCATCAATGGATTATAGGCAGCATAGTAATAATCAAGTCGGGGCAAATCAGGGGTTGAAACCCTTAATCATACGGTATAAAAAAATCCATAATGGATGGTGGTTTAATCAAGTTAAATTAATAGTAGATATAATCGGTAAAAGTAGCGATCCTTTTGTTAAAAAATGGCTAGGATTGCAGCCGCTGCATTTACTGTTACTTTCTTTTAAAGCATGGAATTGCCGCAGACGGGTTCGTGACAAATTCTTATTTTTCTGTATTTGCTGGCTAACTGCTCTGACAGGGGGTAAGCCATGAAACAATCAAAAAAAATACTTGTAACTGGCGCATCAGGGCTAGTTGGTAGAGCATTTGTGGAGCGATTACTAAAGGATGGTGATTACGAACCCGTTATCGCTGCGAGAGGAGCGACTGGCTTCGAAAGCTCATGCGTAATATTACCATTTGATCTTGCTAGGCAGACTAATATATCCATTTCAGATGATATTGAAGTTGTCGTTCATGCTGCGGCACGAGTGCATGTCATGGAAGAGCCAGCTGCAGAGGCGCTATCAGAATATCGTAAGATCAATGTTGAAGCTACAGAGCGTTTAGCGCGCCAAGCTGTAAGCGCTGGTGTTAAACGGTTCATATTCATCAGTACAATAAAAGTTAATGGTGAAGAAACAATATTGGATCAACCGTTTACTGCTGATGATAAGCCTGCACCCAGTGACCCATATGCAGTTTCTAAATACGAGGCTGAGCTCGCCTTAAAAGAAATTGCAGCGACTACAAGTCTTGAAGTCGTTATTATAAGGCCCGCCCTTGTTTACGGACCCGGGGTAAAAGCTAATTTCCATCGATTAATGAAGTGGTTGGGTTCGGGGTTACCGCTTCCTTTGGGTGCTATTAAAAACAAACGAAGCCTCTTGTTTGTCGATAATCTAGTGGACTTGATTATTACCTGTGTTGTGCATCCGGCAGCGGGTAATCAAATTTTTTTAGCGTGTGATGGATATGACCTATCAACAACTGAGTTGCTTCAACATCTATCCAGAGCACTCAGTAAAAATAATATTATTATCCCTGTCTCAGAAAAGCTACTTCTAAAAATTGCAAGTCTGATAGGTAAGCGGTCCGTCGCACGACGACTACTAGGTTCTTTGCAAATTGATATAAGCAAAAATCATGAAGTATTAGACTGGTATCCGCCGATTAGTGTCAAATTGGGTATAAAGAATACAGTTGATTATTATTTGAGATCTAGACATTGATGAGTGCTTTGTGGATTTTACCTTTAGTTCTCTGCGTATCTTGGGGGGGGACTTATTTTTTAAGACGTTATGCTCTCATGGACGTTCCTAATGAGCGAAGTTCCCATTCTGTTCCGACCCCAAGAGGGGGCGGAGTTGCTATAGTTCTCGCATTCATTTTGGGGATGGTATTATTATTTGAGCAGGATTTGGTTCAAATCTCCCTTTTCTTCGGTGTTGTTGGGACCGGGCTAGTAGTAGCTATTATCGGCTTTGCTGACGATCACGGCCATATCGCAGCTAAGTGGCGACTCATAGGCCATTTTGTTGCATCTATTTGGGCACTATATTGGTTGGGAGGTTTGTCTCCAATCCAAGTGTTTGGTGAAACGTACGACCTTGGTTGGCTAGGCCATATTCTAGCTTGCACATACCTTGTGTGGATGCTGAATTTATATAATTTCATGGATGGAATAGATTTACTAGCAAGCGCCGAGTGTGTATTTGTATGTTTAGGTATGTGTATAGTTTTTTATGTTCAAGGACATGTAAGTCTTATTTTCTATACGACAATACTTGCTATGGCTGTACTAGGTTTCCTTTTTTGGAATTACCCGCCTGCAAAAATATTTATGGGAGATGCAGGAAGTGGTTTTCTTGGGATCGTACTAGGTGTATTAACTATCATCTGTAATAACATAAGCTCTGAACTGCTATGGAGTTGTTTAATACTATTGGCTGTATTTATAGTTGATGCAACTATTACGCTTTTTTCACGACTCTTCAATGGTGAAAACATATACCAAGCACATAGGACTCATGCTTATCAGATTGCTGCCGTAAAGCTAAACAGTCATTTATGCGTCATAAAGTTAGTATCCCTGGTTAATTTTTTTTGGCTTCTCCCGCTCGCCTATGCTGTCGCCACAAAGGCAGTTGCAGGGGTTGTCGGTTTAGTCGTTGCTTACTTTCCATTGATAGTTCTAGTAATAAGGTGTCGTGCTGTGCATGTGTCGTTGCGATAATTTTATGCTTGTGGCGTGAACGCTAAATTAAAAAAAACTGATCAAACTAAAGTGATAGATAGTATGGAGATATTAGATGCAGCATAAAGATAATAACTTGAACTTACTTAGATTAGTTGCTGCATTGTTTGTGCTTTATGCTCACTCTTTTGCATTCTATGGAAATGCCCCTAAAGGCTTCCTGGGACTGGAATCCTATGGCGGTCTAGGCGTAAATATTTTTTTTATAATCAGTGGATATTTAATTGTAAAAAGTTGGGATGCTAACCCTCATGCTTTCGATTTTATGGTTAAAAGATCACTGAGGATTTTTCCCGCTCTGATCGTTTTAGTATTAATCACTATGTTTTTAGTAGGACCAATATTTACAACACTTAGCCTAGAGGATTATTTTGGGCATTCCCAGTTCACCAATTACTTTAATAATATTATTCTGAGTCCTGTATTTTACCTACCAGGTGTACTTGAAAATGCGCGAATTGCTAATGCAGTGAACGGTTCGCTCTGGAGTTTGCCTGTCGAGTTCTTCATGTACCTTATAGTTTTGTTTATGGGCATATTCTTTAGAAGTAGTCGTGTGATGTACGCCGCTCTTGTATTTACATTTATAATGGTGATTTATTTCTGGTGCTGGAATGGGGCTGAGGCATTTGTAATATATGGCACCGATGTAAGGCAAATTTTTATCACCGGTATTTATTTTCTAATAGGCACTTGCTTTGCGAAATGGAAATTAGAGCGTTTATTTACGCTGTCAGGTGTTTGTGTTCTCATCATGTTGACAGTTCTTATCGCACCTTATGAACTATTCGCCAAGTATATTTTATGGTTCACATTACCATACATTGTCCTCGCCTATGGATTGTCGACGAGTAAAATGGGTAGTTTAGTCAACCGGGTTGGGGATTGCTCATATGGAGTTTACATCTATGCCTTTCCAGTACAACAGTTTGTGCTGCTCGTTTATCCTGAAATATCTTATGTATCGTATCTGCTTGTTACGTTGCTTATTACGTTATTCTTGGGTTATTGCTCTTGGCATCTTATAGAAAAGCACGCCTTGAAGCTCAAACCCAAGGATAAGCGTGTTATTAATTTTGATGTGCCAAATATCTCATCAAGCAATTCTGTTGTAGAAGGTTCTACTAATCTACCTAGGTCAACTTTATGATATTTTAGAGGTTAAATAAATACAATTAACCGTTATGGTGTTTGTAGTTCCTACGTCGTGCTCGGTGATTGACTACCCTTAGAAAATCATCTGTATGCTACTAATAGAGATTGGTAATTAATGCAAAGTTTCCCAGCAAATCCACGATCAATAATTGATGGCTTCTGGAACAACCGCCATTTGATCAAGTCATTTGTGATCAGAGATGTCCTCGGTCGATATCGTGGTTCAATCATGGGGCTGTTGTGGTCATTCTTGAATCCACTTTTTATGTTAGTTGTCTATACCTTTGTTTTTAGCGTGGTATTCAAGGCACGCTGGGGAACGGGCAGTGACTCTAAAACTGAGTTTGCTCTGATATTATTTTCTGGGTTAATAGTTTTTTCGCTATTTGCTGAATGTATTAATCGTGCCCCAACGCTGATAGTTAATAATCCGAATTATGTTAAGAAGGTCATTTTTCCGCTTGAAATATTGCCTTGGATCAATCTTGGCTCTGCATTGTTTCATAGCGTGATAAGCTTAGTCGTTTGGATGCTTGCGTACATAATATTTTTTGGACTGCCGCACATTACTGTTTTTTATTTGCCTCTTGTTCTTATACCTTTATTGCTATTGATTATGGGACTCAGTTGGGCGTTATCATCGTTAGGGGTATATCTAAGGGATGTTTCACAGTTTATAGGAATTGTTACAAGCACCATGATGTTTCTATCCCCGATTTTTTATCCAGTTACAGCGTTGCCAGAGAGCTATAGGTGGGTTCTTTATTTGAATCCTTTGACCCCGGTAATCGAGCAGATGCGAAACGTATTGTTCTGGGGAAAGATTCCTGATTTCAAAATTTTAGCAATATATACAGTTATCATGCTATTAGTTGCTTTGCTTGGTTTCGTTTGGTTCCAGAAAACTCGGAAGGGCTTCGCTGATGTCATCTGATGTTACTATCAAAGTTGATAATTTGAGCAAATGCTATCAAGTGTACGAGCAGCCAGTTGATCGTTTGAAGCAATTTGTATTGCCAAAACTACAACGCGTGTTTAGAGGTAGTTCTGAAAAGTATTATCGTGAGTTTTGGGCGTTAAACGATGTCTCATTTGAGGTGCGTAAGGGTGAAACTGTAGGAATTGTTGGAC
>JBALXF010000096.1:0-8545 GCA_036961085.1 Psychromonas sp. | reverse complement strand
TTTACTGATCGTGCCACCTTCATAGTTAGTGGAACACAAGTCTTTCACTTCTAGCCTTTTGACCTTCAAGCCTTTTGACCTTCAAGCCTTTTGACCTTCAAGCCTTCAAGCCTTCAAGCCTTCAAGCCTTCTAGCTTTCTAGCTTTCTTACAGGTATAAAAAAAGAGAGCCGAGGCTCTCTTTTTTGGGAAGTTCTAAATTAAAGAGTAATTATTACTCAATGATTTTAGATACAACACCAGCACCTACAGTACGGCCACCTTCACGGATAGCAAAACGTAGACCTTCATCCATTGCGATTGGACCAATTAGGTCAACAACGAATTTAAGGTTATCACCAGGCATTACCATTTCTACACCTTCAGGAAGCTCAACAGCACCTGTGATGTCAGTTGTACGGAAGTAGAACTGTGGACGGTAACCTTTGAAGAAAGGAGTGTGACGACCACCCTCATCTTTGCTTAGGATGTATACTTCACCTTCAAATTTAGTATGAGGAGTGATTGAACCAGGCTTAGCTAGAACTTGACCACGTTCGATTTCTTCACGTTTAGTTCCACGTAAAAGAACACCAACGTTTTCGCCAGCACGACCTTCGTCAAGAAGTTTACGGAACATCTCAACACCAGTACATGTAGTTTTAGTAGTAGGTTTAAGGCCGATGATTTCAACTTCTTCACCAACTTTGATGATACCACGTTCAACACGACCAGTAACAACAGTACCACGACCTGAAATTGAGAATACATCTTCAATTGGTAGGATAAATGGTTTGTCGATGTCACGCTCTGGAAGCGGAATGTAAGTATCTAGAGCTTCAGCAAGTTCAAGAATTTTTTCTTCCCATACTGGGTCGCCTTCAAGTGCTTTAAGAGCTGAACCTTGAATCACAGGTAAGTCATCACCTGGGAAGTCATATTCAGAAAGAAGTTCACGAACTTCCATTTCTACTAGCTCAAGAAGCTCTTCATCATCAACCATGTCACATTTGTTCATGAAAACAACTAAATGTGGAACACCAACTTGACGAGAAAGTAGGATGTGCTCACGAGTTTGTGGCATAGGGCCGTCTGTTGCAGCAACAACAAGAATACCACCATCCATTTGTGCAGCACCAGTGATCATGTTTTTAACGTAATCGGCATGTCCTGGGCAATCTACGTGTGCGTAATGACGTGATTCAGTGTCATACTCAACGTGAGATGTAGAGATAGTGATACCACGTTCGCGCTCTTCAGGAGCGTTATCGATAGATGCGAAGTCTTTTGCTTCACCGCCGTTTGCTTTAGCAAGTACGTTAGTGATAGCAGCAGTTAGAGTTGTTTTACCGTGATCGACGTGGCCAATTGTACCAACGTTTACATGCGGTTTATTACGTTCAAATTTTTCTTTAGACACAGTGTGTACCTTCTTTTTCGGTTAATACCCTTCCACATGCCATCACATGGAAAGGAGTAGTTTAATTTATTTTTTATTTCGCTTCAATAATTGCATTAGCTATTTTTTTAGGCGCATCCGCATATTCTGAAAATTCCATCGAATATGATGCTCGACCTTGCGTTGCAGAGCGTAATGCAGTGGCATAACCAAACATTTCTGCAAGCGGTACTTTAGCATGAACAATTTTAACGCCACCAGGGCCATCGTCCATACCTTCAATCATACCGCGACGACGATTTAAGTCGCCAACAACGTCACCCATCCAATCTTCAGGCGTTGTCACTTCAACCTTCATCATAGGTTCTAGTATAGTCGCATCAGCTTTCAATGCCCCATCTCTAAAGCCCATCATAGCAGCAATTTTAAACGCCATTTCACTTGAGTCAACATCATGGTATGTACCACTAATTAATGTTGCTCGTACATCCAGCATTGGAAAACCTGCTAGCACACCTTGGTTCATTTGTTCTTCACAGCCTTTATTAACCGCTGGGATATATTCTTTTGGAACAGATCCATTAGTAATTTGGTTAACAAATTCAAAACCAGCTCCTCTTTCAAGAGGTTCAAGTTTTAATTGAACATGGCCATAATGGCTAGGCCCTTCGCCTTGACGAATAAATTT
Organism: Psychromonas sp.; assembly: GCA_036961085.1. GTDB lineage: Bacteria > Pseudomonadota > Gammaproteobacteria > Enterobacterales > Psychromonadaceae > Psychromonas. Next base: position 6,480 of record JBALXF010000096.1, on the reverse strand, counting down.
ACCATCCACTTCAACCGTTTTACGGATAGTTTCTCGGTATGCTACTTGTGGCTTACCCACATTACAGTTCACACTAAACTCACGACGCATGCGATCTACGATAATATCTAGGTGAAGTTCACCCATACCGGAAATCAATATTTGCCCCGACTCTTCATTCGTTTCAACACGAAATGAAGGATCTTCAGCAGCAAGTTTCTCTAATGCGATAGTCAATTTATCTTGGTCAACCTTAGTTCTAGGTTCAACCGCAATTTGAATTACCGGTTCAGGAAACTCCATACGTTCAAGAATCACTTTATGATCAGCAGAACAAAGCGTATCACCCGTAGTAACATCTTTAAGGCCGATTGCAGCAGCGATATCGCCCGCTCGTACCTCTTTGATCTCTTTACGGTCATTGGCATGCATCTGTACGATACGACCAAAACGTTCACGTTTCATTTTAACTGAGTTATAAACATGATCCCCTGAATTAACTACACCTGAATACACGCGCATAAATGTTAACGAACCCACGAATGGGTCAGTTGCAATTTTAAATGCAAGTGCAGCAAATGGAGCGTCATCAGTAGCTGGACATTCAACTTCTTCTTCTTTTTCATTGATGCCTTTAATAGCAGCAACTTCTGTAGGAGAAGGAAGAAAGTCAACAACAGCATCTAGCACTGCTTGAACACCTTTATTTTTAAAGGCACTGCCACAAGTTGCTAAGACGATCTCATTATTTAGCGTACGAATACGCAAACCAGCTTTGATTTCTTCTTCTGAAAGCTCACCTTCTTCAAGGTATTTTTCCATCAGTTCATCGTTTGCTTCAGCCGCTGTATCTACAAGCTCTTCGTGCATTTCTGCAGCGCGTTCTTGTAGATCAGCCGGAATGTCGTAATAATCAAACGTCATTCCTTGATCTGAGTCATTCCAATTAATCGCCTTCATTTTAATCAGGTCGATTACTCCTTCGAACTCATCTTCTGCACCAATATTCAAATGAATTGGAACACAAGTTGCGCCTAAACGAGTTTGAATTTGTTCAATAACAGCTTCAAAATCAGCACCAGTACGGTCCATCTTATTAATAAATACTAAACGCGGAACGTGGTATTTATTAGCTTGACGCCAAACAGTTTCTGATTGAGGTTCAACACCAGATGCGCCACAAAAAACAACAACCGCACCATCTAACACTCGTAATGAACGTTCAACTTCGATGGTGAAGTCTACGTGTCCTGGTGTATCAATGATATTTATACGGTGTTGCTCGTACTGACTCTGCATACCGGACCAGAATGTAGTAGTCGCAGCAGATGTGATAGTGATACCACGCTCCTGTTCCTGTTCCATCCAATCCATTGTTGCTGCACCGTCATGCACCTCACCAATTTTGTGAGATAGACCGGTATAAAATAATATGCGCTCTGTTGTTGTTGTTTTACCAGCATCAACGTGAGCAACAATACCGATATTACGGTAACGCTCAATGAGGGTTGTACGTGACAATTTGGTGTCCTTTTAAAAATATCTAAGCTTTAAATTGAAACAAAATGCACAAGCAAAAGCTTGTGCTAGATTCCTACCAACGGTAGTGAGCGAATGCTTTGTTAGCATCAGCCATACGGTGAACGTCTTCACGTTTCTTAACCGCTGAACCTTTATTATCTGCTGCATCAACTAGCTCACCAGCTAGACGTAATGCCATTGATTTTTCACCACGCTTACGTGATGCTTCAACTAACCAACGCATTGCTAAAGCATTACGACGAGAAGGACGAACTTCTACTGGTACTTGGTATGTTGAACCACCAACACGACGAGATTTAACTTCGACGCTTGGGCGTATATTTTCAAGAGCTACTTCAAAGAGATCTAGTGCTTCTTTGCTGGTTTTGTTCGCAGCAACTTCTAATGCACCGTATACGATTTTTTCTGAAATAGATTTCTTACCGTCAACCATTACAACGTTAACGAATTTAGCTAGAACTTCCGATCCGAACTTAGGATCTGGAAGGATTTTACGAGTACCTACGACGCGTCTTCTTGGCATCTTATTTTCTCCGTGCGCTTCAGGAATTTACCCAAAACATATTAAATTAAAATAGTGTTTGTTTGGCCTTACTTACGGAAAAGCTTATGACTTAGGCTTTTTAGCACCGTATTTAGAACGACCTTTACGACGTTCTGTAACACCAGAAGTATCTAGTGCACCACGTACAGTATGGTAACGAACACCCGGTAAATCTTTTACACGACCGCCACGGATCAAGATTACACTATGCTCTTGCAAGTTATGGCCTTCACCACCGATGTACGAAGTAACTTCGAAACCGTTAGTTAGACGAACACGAGCAACTTTACGCATTGCTGAGTTAGGTTTTTTTGGAGTAGTAGTATATACACGAGTACATACGCCACGTTTTTGAGGACACGCTTCTAACGCAGGAACATTAGTTTTTTGAACTTTGTCCTTACGTGGTTTGCGTACCAGTTGTGAGATTGTTGCCATCTTTAAATAGCTCCTAAAATGTGTATGAAAAATCAACCCTTATTTAAGGGTTGCAAGAGTTTACGCTGAATGCAAAATGGAGTCAATAATTAAGCAATTGTGTTTTTCATCACAAAAACAAAAATTGCAGATGGGAAGTTAAAAGGAGTGGCAATAAAAACCAATAAAACATCAAATTCAACAGGTTATAACACAAAAAACCTACCAAGCCAGATGGCTTTTATTGTTAATAACTAAATTAACAAATTCAGCATAACTTGATTTTTGACCGATTTCGTTCTCAATGCCACGTGCAATTAAATCATCAGATAAAACAAATAAGCGATTTTGTTGCGATAATATCTGCAATTGAAGGAAATAATCATGCTCAGCACAACTAGCAATAACTGCATCTTCAATTAATAACAATTGATCAGCGTCTGTTAGCATGTCTAAACAGTTTTTAAGTGCCAGAGTCTGAAATGGAGAACTATTAAGGGTATGTAAAATCATATTAAAAACTCAGTAATTGATCTTGTTGTGCCAATTTTGTCTGTAGCTGCTGTTTATCAAGTGTTTGCACTTCAATATTCAACATTTCAGGACTTAACCCACGCAGTGTTAGCGAAGAGTTACAGATATATATATTTTCAACATCATACATATCTAACATTTTAAAAAGGGGTTGGTAGTTTTTTTGCAAAATACCTTCTGGTAAATGCCCTTTCACAAGCTGATAAACTCCATCACCAATAAAAAAAAGTGATAACGACTCATTAAATGCTGACATCGCTAAGGTTAAATCTAAAGACTCTCGCCCTGTTGCAAAACCATGTGCACTACAACGATTAATAATCCCAACTTTTTTTTCTTTCATTTCTAACACCTAAAATTGTACTAAACGATCACAAGCTGCACTTAACTCTGCGAGTTGGCCCAGGCCACTTAATACAAACGGAGGCTTTACGTTAAAATGATCAAATGCTAACTGAGAGGCTTCTTGTTGATCTACTATTCCACGACGTAATGCCGCAGATACGCAAACTTCCAGAGGAAACTTATTCTCAATAGCCAGTGCAGCCCATAGTGCTGGCATATTTACTTCATCACTAGCCGGACTACTCAAATCACTCGCGTTAAGCACCCCTTCCTGGTAAAAAAACACACCAACAATTTGATGACCTTGATTAATCGCTGCAGCACAAAACTGATAAGCAGTACTTGCACTTTGCGTTCCATAAGGCGCGCCACAAACAACAATGGAAAACTTCACTGACTCTGTATTCACATCAAAACCTATTCGCTGATAGCAATTGCTTCAACTTCAACTAAAACATCTTTTGGTAAACGCGCCACTTCAACACAAGATCTAGCTGGTGCATTTTCTACAAAATACTTGCCATAGACTTCATTGAAAGCAACAAAGTCATTCATGTCTTTTATGTAACAAGTGGTTTTTATAACCTTGCTTGCTGACGTATTTGCAGCGGCTAATACAGCCATTAAGTTTTCCATAACCTGAACGGTTTGCTCAGTAATGCCGCCTTCAACTATTTCCATCGTTTCAGCAACTAGAGCAATTTGTCCCGAGGTAAAGACTAAATTACCGAATTGATTCGCTTGCGAATATGGGCCAATAGCGGCAGGCGCATTAGACGTTGCTATAATTTTTTTTGTATTCATTTTATTGTCCTTAATAAGCATAACTGTGTCATTCTATTCTCGAGTATTTACGGTGAAAAGCAACAAAAAAAAAGTAAAAAAAAAGGTGCCGAAGCACCTTTTATAGAATCTTTGAACTAAAGATTAGTCACCAAAGTCAACTGCATTTAGTAAGTCAGCTAAGTTTTGCTCAGCCGCATCTACATCAACAACTGGCTCTGCAACTTTCGGCGCAAGTTTTGCAGCTTTTTCAGCAGCACGCGCTTTATGATGAGCGAAACCAGTACCAGCAGGAATCAAGCGACCTACGATTACATTCTCTTTCAAGCCATGTAATTGGTCACATTTACCCGCTACAGCAGCTTCCGTAAGAACACGTGTTGTTTCTTGGAAAGATGCAGCAGAAATAAATGATTCTGTAGCCAATGATGCTTTTGTAATACCAAGTAATTGATAATCAAAAGTAGCAATTTCTTTGCCCGCAGCTTCTAAACGACGGTTTTCAATGATAACACGCGCAACTTCAGCCTGTTCACCAACAAGGAATGCAGAACCACCATTGTTAGTGATTGTTCCTTTACGTAGCATTTGGTTAACGATAACTTCAATATGTTTATCATTAATTTTTACGCCTTGTAGACGGTAAACTTCCTGAACTTCATTGGTAATGTAGTTCGCCACATCACTGATACCACGTAAACGTAAAATATCATGTGGAGACTCAGGACCATCAGAAATAACTTCACCTTTCTCAATCTTCTCACCTTCGAAGATGTTTAGGTGACGCCATTTAGGGATCATCTCTTCATAAGCTTCGCCATTCGCTTGTGTGATCACAAGACGACGCTTACCTTTAGTCTCTTTACCGAATGCTAATGTACCAGAAACTTCAGCAAGAATTGCTGCATCCTTAGGTGTACGAGCTTCAAATAAATCGGCTACGCGAGGTAGACCACCCGTGATATCACGAGTTTTCGAGCTTTCTTGAGGAATACGTGCAACTGCATCACCAACACGTACTTGTGAACCATCTTCTAGGCTTACAATCGCGTTTGCTGGTAATGAGTACTGTGCCGCAACTTGAGTACCAGGAATGAATAAATCATTACCTTGTGCATCAACAAGCTTAGCCATTGGACGCATTTCTTTACCTGCACTTGGACGTTGTGCTGGGTCAATAATAACAATACTTGATAAACCAGTTAGTTCATCAGTTTGTTTATTTATTGTGATACCTTCAATAAAGTCTAAGAACTCAATTTTACCTTCCACTTCCGTAATGATTGGATGTGTATGCGGGTCCCAGTTAGCAATGATTTCGCCAGATTTAATCTGAGCGCCATCTTGTTTCTCTAGTACTGCACCATAAGGTAATCTATGGTTCTCTTTCGTACGACCTAGTTCATCGATAATTGTTAATTCTGTTGAACGCGAAGTAACAACAACTTTGTCGTCAGAATTAATAACAAACTTAGCATTATGAAGTTTGATCTTACCAGTGTTTTTAACTTGGATGCTGTTCTCAGAAGCAGCACGCGAAGCGGCACCACCGATGTGGAACGTACGCATTGTTAACTGTGTTCCTGGCTCACCGATTGACTGAGCAGCCATAACACCAATTGCTTCACCTTGACCAACCATATGACCACGAGCAAGGTCACGACCGTAACACTGTGCACATGCACCAAAGTCAGTCTTACAACGAATTACACTACGAACCCAAATTTGGTCAACTGATGCTTCTTCAAGAAGATCACATAGTTTTTCGTCTAGTAATGTATTACGTGCGAATAACACTTCGTTTTCTGTACCAGGTCTCATTACATCTTGTGCAACAACACGACCAAGAACACGTTCACGAAGTGGTTCAACAACATCACCACCTTGGATAAGCGGTTTAACTAATAGACCTTCTTCACTACCACAATCTTCTTCTGTGATAACTAAATCTTGTGCAATATCAACAAGACGACGAGTTAGGTAACCCGAGTTTGCTGTTTTAAGTGCTGTATCGGCTAGACCTTTACGTGCACCATGCGTTGAGATGAAGTACTGAAGTACGTTTAGACCTTCACGGAAGTTCGCAACGATAGGTGTTTCAATGATTGAACCATCAGGTTTAGCCATTAGACCACGCATACCCGCCAACTGACGAATCTGAGCGGCACTACCACGCGCACCAGAATCGGCCATCATGTAAACGCTGTTAAACGAATCTTGCTCGACTTCTTCGCCTTTCGCTGTTAATACAGTCTCTTTAGAAAGGTTTTCCATCATCGCTTTAGCAACTTGCTCATTCGCACTTGCCCAGATATCGATAACTTTGTTGTAACGCT
>JBALXF010000095.1:0-8587 GCA_036961085.1 Psychromonas sp. | reverse complement strand
TTTACTGTGCATAATATCGTGGCAAATATGCGTAAAATAAGTCTTTTTAGGTTTTATTTGTTCTGCAAGTTGCAGAGCCTGACGGACATTAAAATGGGTTGGATGCTTGTCGAATCTCAGCGCATCAATAATAAGAATATCTAACCCTTGTAGTTTTTCTATCGTTTCATCAGGAATAAACGATACATCTGTTATATAAGCGCAGTTTTTAAACTTATATCCAAAGATATCTATACCACCATGAGTAACATTTAATGGCTCAATATCCATTCCTTCGACACGCGTAACTTGATCAATGGGGTTAAGTGTAATATTTGCAATGCCGCCGCCTTTTTGGGTTTCCTCACTGAACAAATATCTAAAGGTGTAGTTTTTAATCTCTTCAAGATGATCTTTGTTGCCAAATACTGGAATTGATCCTTCCTGAACTCGATTAAATGCACGAAGATCATCAATGCCGGATGTGTGATCAGAATGATTATGAGTAATAAATACTGCTGATATATTCATAATCTTGTGTTGAATGGCCTGATTACGGAAATCTTTGCCGCAGTCTATTAAGATATTATTACCATCAAAGCTGATTAACACCGAAGCGTTTGTGCGTTTGTCTTTAATGTCAGTAGAAGTGCAGGTTTCGCAGTCACAAGCAATCATTGGAACTCCGTGACTGGTTCCACTACCTAAAAATTTAACACTTATTTCTGACATAATTTATATTCTTCTCATTGATTGCGTTGAGGGCGTAATTTACTCACTGTTTTAGATTAATTCAACTAACTAAATTAATTACACCTTATTAACCTTTTAATTTCTCGCTACTGACCTAGAAGATAAGAGGGCCAGCACTTCTAGCCGAAATACCCACTTCTAAAATCATATAGTTATACGCAGTTATAAATACAGCTCCGGTTATTAAAAAATAATCACTTATCTGCTTGGGTTTTTCAGTATTTTCTTATAGCCTTTAGGTAATCTCTGCTGAAAGAGTTCCAATATAACGTCTGTGAGAATAACAACATGAATGAATCGAAAAAACTCACCATCCGCATTAATTTACGACCACAAAAGAATAATGAACCTAAAGCGAAAGAAAAGATCTTCTATCAAATCCATTGGGGCAGAGCCATAGGTGCTTCTTTAGGGGTAATAGGTGCAATCGGATTGGCGATCGGAGGCAGTTCCTATTATTTTGACCAAGATAATACTGCTTACGAACAAACCGAACCAGCACTAAGCGAAGCTATAGCACTGACATCAAAGAGCAAAACTACCTTTATCTCACCTGTATTAGAAAACGAATTAGCTGAAGATGAAACGTCAGTCACTTCAATCGTCACTGCGGATCAAATAACAGAAGATGAAATTGCAGATACTGCAAAGGTCACTCCTGATCAAATAACGGAAGATGAAACGCCAGATACTGCAAAGATCACTCTTGATCAAATAACGGAAGATGAGACGCCAGATACTGCAAAGGTCACTCCTGAACAAATAACGGAAGATGAAACGCCAGATACTGCAAAGGTCACTCCTGATCAAATAACGGCAGATGAAACGCCAGTTACTGCAAACATCATTGACGATCAAATAACAGAAGTTGAATCTCCAGAAATTGCAGACATAGAATTGGATACAATATCAACTGCCGATAACACTGAAACATTATCAATAGTAGATATAGCTACACCGGCTCTGTTCACTCAATCCAAAACTGTCGTGCTATCCGATAATATTAAACAATTTATGATGGCTTCAGCGGTAACTAAGCTTGAGCCTAAGGGCAATATCAATGACATTGTATTTGATGACAACGACATCGCAACAGTGTATGCGTACTCTGAAGTGAAAGGCTTAAAAGGCTCGACACTTTATTACATATGGAGCTTTGATGGTAAAAAAGTTGCGAAGGTCAGAGTAGATGTTGGTGCAGATCACTGGAGAAGTTATTCCAGTAAATATATTCAGCCCAATATGCAAGGAGAATGGAAAGTAGAACTACAAAATGGGCAAGGTGAAGTTATCGCGATTAATCAATTTAACTATTAGACTTTTTACAAAACAGTACTCGTTAATTACATTGTTGAAAATAAAGCGAGATAGACTATTTACTCAAGTATTTGAATAGATAATATATCTCGCTTTCCCATTATGCCTACAGCACTAATTCCTCCCACTTGTACCCAAAAAACAAAACTTACTCCCAATTCAGCCTTTGTCATATTAACTTTTGCAGTACAATCACTAGCTTCATAATTAGCGACTTGGTAGCCACTTAAATTAAGAAAATAGCTTTCTGATCAGTTTATTCAGTGCTGGAAGAAAAATAAACACAGCTAAGCTAACAATGACAATATCAACAAGTAAAATAGCGATCGGCGATGTCGCAGATAATGCCAACCACTCTATTAACGATTGCATAATGATTGGAATAACAATCGTCAATGGAAAAATAATGGCTAAGACATGCAAGAACTCTCGCACTTTTTGCTTGGTAAATATTTTCACGGTTAATCTCCTCTAAAATGATGAAGAGAGTCTATCGATAACCCGTAATTTGAATAAGTAGCTAAAGTAGTTAACACTTATGCAAATACTGCAAAGCAACACTTAACGCTCGTGTTTACTCAATCCAAAATAGACGTATTTATTGGTATTGATTAGGCTGATGATAAACCTCATCTTATTTACAACACCTTGTACGTTATTTTAGAGCATTAAAAGGTCGTGGTTGATCATTCTCAGACTGAGGAAAAGCTTGAACTCCCCCTCATGCTTGAAGCACCTTAGAAAATTATAATTCAAACAATACATCACTACGGATAATATATTTTACCCCCCTAGTAATGCTTTCTGAACCATGTAAGCAATGTAATGGGTGTGTACCATGAGGAAAACATAAAACACTGCCAGCAGGAGTTCTAACATTGACAGTTTCTGAATTTTCTTGCCTCTGGCCTGGCAACTCTGAATTTTCACTATTAACTAAAAACTGAGTATGCCCTCCTTCATAATCATCACTTAAGAAAATTAAAAAGGTATACATACTCCACCGGTCATCATAGGCATTAGTGACTAACTCTCCATCAATAATTCTACTACCAGGCCAAGAGCCATCAGTATGAGTAGAGAAAAAATCCCCCTTCTGGTACTTGTAAAAGCGAAAGCGTCCATTTATTCCCAATGGTTGCAAATCAAAGAAATGGTTATGTTCGTCCGTGAATTTAGCTTTACAACGATCCCATATAATATCCGCTGTTGTATCATCAGCGACCCAAGTTAAGTTATTATTATGGCGAACTGAACGAGGTAATGAGACTGCAGCATCGGCTGTATAACCAAGGGTTTCTGTTACCTGAATAATATTTTCACATTCCTCTTTAGTAAGTACGTTATGTAATTGAAATGCGCCAGGTACTGCAGTGATATCTTCTCGTATAACTTGCGGTGAAGACACGGCTTCGAGTGCCATTGGGTTTTCAATGGTCGCTCCCCATAATGGTAAATCGTTACGCATGCTTCCCGATTCTCGGGCTGCAATAAAAAATTGCTGGTTTATCATAAATTTTTTATTCCTAAATATTATTAAATGAATTGCTTTGTTTTATCGTCCCGATACTACTTTAACTTGTGCAAATTGGCGGTGACCTTCAACAGAGCCATGGTAACCATAACCACTTTGCTTCGCGCCAACCCATGGAGAATCCCCTTCGCCACCTTGACCTTGATTAATGCCAACCATGCCGGCTTCTAATTGTTGGGCAACTTCACTCGCGCCTTTACCGCCAAAAACAACTGCTCCTAAACCATATTCTGTATCGTTAGCACGTTCAATCGCTTCTTCAATTTGATTGAAACGGCTTATCGCAACAACAGGTCCGAAAGTCTCTTCTGTTTCTAATTTCATATCTTTACTAATATTGCTCACCACCGTTGCCATTACATAATGCTCTGGTTGTTCAACTTGCCCCAATAAGAATATTGCACCTTTATCATGCGCATCTTGCAGTTGATCTACAATTTTACTGTGCTGTTTGTTATTAATGATCGGGCCAATATTTACATTCGGCTGATCCCATGGACCCACTTGATATTGCTGTGCTATTTGCGTGACGTAAGATTCAAACTGTTCTGCGACTCTTTGATCCACATAAATACGTTCAATAGAAGTACACATTTGTCCTGAGTTTTCAAACGAGCCTGCAACAGCAAAACGAGCAGCTTGTTCAAGATTGGCATTGTGCATCACAATCATGGGATCATTTCCTCCCAACTCCATCACCAGGCGTTTTAGATTTATTGCACTACGTTGCATAATGTCGTGCCCTACTGCTTTAGATCCAGTAAAAGCGATCATATTGACCTCTTTGCTTTCAACAAGTTGTTGACCAACCTCGCCATCACCATGGGCAATAGACAATACACCTTCAGGCAGACTTTTTTGCAGTTCATTGCATAAAGCATCAGCAACAAGTGGTGTATCTTCTGATGGTTTCCAGATCACACTATTACCAGCCATTAGTGCAGGTACAATAAGATTGGTTGCCATCATTAGCGGGTAATTCCAGGGTGAAATAACCGCAACAACACCTAATGCTTTATATTGAAGCTGAGTTTCACGAGTGACATGGCGTGTTTTTAATGCATCAAATGCAGCTTGCGCTAAATATTCTCCCATATACAAGGCACCTGAAACTTCACCAGTTGCACGACGAATATCTTTCCCCATCTCTTTAGCTAATAACTCAGCAAGCCTGCTACTTTGTGCTTGTACCGCTTGATAAGCATGAGATATTAGCTTCATTCGTTCACTTGGGTCTTTTTTTTCCCATGACTTTTGAGTAAGGCACGATTGCTCGATCAATGCTTGAATCTGATCTTTTGTTTTTACATCAACAGTGCCAAGTGCTTTACCATTGCTTGGGTTATACGAAGTCAATTCTTTCATAGTCAAAACCTTAATATCGAGATATTTAGATGTACCTGTTTAATAAAAAGGGATACCAAGGTATCCCTCAAACATTTCTACTACTGTTTACTACAAGATTTCACTTAACTTATCGGTGAAAGCAAGAATGTTTTTATCGTCTCTTTTATAATAAGTCCATGCACCAATTCGTTTAGATGTTACTAGTTTCACACGTTGCAGACTTGTCAGATAAGCTGAAACGGTTGACTGTGATAACTGCGTTTTCTCTTGAATGATACTGACACAAACACCTTCAAGATCAGCATCTACCAACTGATCAGCGACATCAAAATTGGCTTTGGGATCTTTCAACCAACGTAGGATATCCATTCTAATTGGATTATTAATTGCTTTTAATGTTTCAGTTAAATCATTCATAGTCTGTCTTATAGCTTAAAGTGAAGAGAGATAAATTGGATTATATTCAATCTACCTCAAGCATACAATAAAGAACTAAACACAGTTAATATCAGCAATCACAGCCGACGTTGCTACTGAGCCACAAATCAGTGGGTAGTCAGTGTAACCAGCATGTGTGCCGCCAAACAATGTATTTGCATCTAGTTCGTTAAAGGTAACGCCTGTACGAACGCGCTCAGGTAGATCTGCATTTGCTATGTATGAACGCCCAAATCCAAAAATATCACCTAAATCTTTATCAAGCATAGACTGTGCTTTTTCTGCGGTGTACCTACCTGCATACATTAATATACCAGTGAAGGTTTGACGTAGTGCTTTACAAAAAGAAGCAGGTAAATCAGGCGCATTATCCCAATCGGCTTCAGCAATTGAAAGGTACCCTAGATTAAGTTCATTTAACATTTTTGCAGCTGCAATATAGGTTTCATGAGGGTTACTTTCAACTAAGCCTAAGTAAATCCTTGTTTCATCAGTGGTTTCAAACAAGGGTGCAAAACGCACCCCAACTTGTTGTGCAGGGAATACTTCACAAACCGCTTCAACAATTTCTTTTAGGAAACGTAGGCGGTTTTCTAAGCTACCACCATATTCATCACTGCGATCATTTGATAATTCAGATAAAAATTGATTAACAAGGTAGCCATTAGCGCCATGTATTTCAAGGCCATCAAAACCCGCTTCTTTTGCATTTATCGCAGCTTGTTTGTAGAAGCTTATAATCTCTTTTACTTCTGCAGTTTCTAATGCACGAGGTTGTGACGGTGATGCTAGCGTGCCCTCATTCTCAGCTGTTTCAATAAATACATTCACTTCATCGGCAATAATTGTAGATGCGCCAACAGGTGCCTCGCCATTAGGCTGAAAAGAGGTATGCGAAACACGGCCAACATGCCAAAGTTGCATAAATATTTGACCATCTATTTTATGCACTGCGTCAGTAACTAACTTCCACCCTTCAATCTGTGCTTGCGTATGAATACCCGGTGTCCATGCATAACCTTGCCCGCGGGGTTCTACTTGTGTTGCTTCTGTAATAACTAAACCCGCAGTAGCACGCTGTGCATAATATTCTGCCATAAGTGCATTAGGAATATTACCCGGCTGTGATGCACGGCAGCGGGTTAATGGCGGTAATACAAAACGGTTTTTTAACTGACTTGTGCCAAGTGTTATTGGAGTAAATAGTGAATCGTACATAGATGCTGCTTCCATATGATTTAAGATAACCGCACCAATATACCTCGATATCGAGATATTGCAATATGCAGTGATAAAAATGATTTTTATTTGCTATCTGTTAAATTCCATTGAGAAAACAACTAATCGATTACAAAGTATTTACTTTATTGCTGCAATTAAACAACAACCGTCGAGCCAACGTTTTAGCGGCAAGTTAACTTACTAATGTGGAACTAGGTGTTGCTGCTTCGAATCAACTAATGAGTTCAGTTTGTGATCATAGCGGAGCTTGATAACCTTTCGTCAATCAAGTGTCGAAGCACAAACTCTGCCAACAATGCGAAAAACCATCCCTTGTAATTGACTTACACATAAATTACATCTAACATATATTAGAATAATCTAATTTAGATTTAATTAAATTAGACAATGCTAATTTTAATGTGCAAATGGATAGGTTAATTATGAATCAATCAATTGAAATTAAGGCTTTTTTTGAGCCTAACACCAATACAGTTACTTACGTGGTAAGTGACAAAAAAACTAAAGAGTCTGCAATTATTGATTCAGTTTTAGATTTTGATGTCGCATCAGGCCGCACATCAACGCATTCATCCGACCAAGTAATCGAATATATCCAGCAAATGAATTTAACAAATCGTTGGATATTAGAGTCACATGCACATGCTGATCACCTATCAGCAGCCCCTTACTTAAAACAATCTGTTGGTGGCTTGATTGCTATTAGCGAACACATCAAAGAAGTCCAAGTAATCTTTAAAGATATTTTCAACCTGGAGTCAGATTTTTTACCTGATGGCAGCCAGTTTGATCAATTATTACAAGATGGCCAAACCCTAAAACTTGGTGACTCTACTATTCATGTTTTACATACGCCTGGGCATACGCCTGCTTGCTTAAGCTATTTGATAGACGATGCAATATTTGTTGGCGACACCCTATTTATGCCGGATTTTGGCACCGCAAGAACAGACTTCCCCGGCGGTAGTGCCGTAACGCTTTTCAATTCAATCAAACGCATTTTATCACTGCCCGATTCAACTCGCATATTTACTTGCCATGATTATAAAGCGCAGGGAAGAGATCTATATGCATGGGAGTCTACCGTTGCTGATCAAAATGCGAATAATATACACATTAATAGCAATGTTACTGAACAAGAGTTTATTGATTATCGAAATACGCGAGATGCAAGCCTGTCGATGCCTAAGCTGATCTTACCCTCTGTTCAAATCAATATTCGCGCCGGCAATATGCCTCCCAAAGAAGATAATGGTATCGCGTATTTAAAGCTGCCAATTAACTCACTTTAAGGGACTAAAATGGGAATGAGTCTTTTTGCACTTATTGGTGCTTGTATGATTGGACTAAGCCTCGGTTTGATAGGATCAGGGGGATCGATACTCACTGTTCCAGTGTTGGTTTACTTGGTCGATCAACCCGAAAAAATTGCGATTGCAGGCTCTTTAATTATTGTTGGATCGATATCAGTGATTGCTGCGATTCCCTACATAAAACAAAGATTGGTTGATTGGCATACCGTTTGGCTTTTTGGTATTCCAGGTATGCTAGGAACTTATGCGGGAGCATGGATCTCAATTTATTTAAGTGGATTGATGCAGCTGGCTATTTTTGCACTAGTTATGTTAGTTGCCAGTTATTTCATGTTACGCCCACAAAATAATATTGAAGCCAAATCAGACCATCACAGGCAAACACTCAAAATAATATTTGATGGTTTAGTAGTAGGAATCATAACTGGGGTTGTTGGTGTCGGTGGTGGCTTTTTAGTTGTTCCTGCGTTGGTGTTACTTGGCGGACTCACGATGCGCAACGCAGTCGCGACAAGTTTAGTGATCATCGCGTTAAAATCTTTTAGTGGATTTGTAAAATATTTAGACGTACTAAATCAATCAGGTCTTTCGCTAGACTGGCAAGTTATTGGCATTATGGTTGTATTAGGCGGTTTGGGCAGTGTATTCGGCAATAAAGTCGCCA
>JBALXF010000094.1:0-8602 GCA_036961085.1 Psychromonas sp. | reverse complement strand
CTTAGGAGATAGTAATGCGTATTGAACAAGACTTGAAATTAGGCTTTAAAGATGTACTTTTCCGTCCAAAGCGTTCAACTTTAAAAAGCCGTTCACAAGTCGATTTATCACGTGAATTCACATTTAAGCATAGCGGCAGAAGTTGGAGTGGTGTGCCGATTATTGCTGCAAATATGGATTCCGTTGGTAGTTTCGAAATGGCTGTATCTCTTGCTGAATATAATGTGCTGACTGCGATTCATAAACATTATACAGTTGAAGATTGGGCTGATTTTGTAAAAACAGCTGATTCAAAAGTATTAAACAACATTATGGTATCTACGGGCACATCAGAAAAAGATTTCCAAAAAACCATTGATGTAATGGCGTTATCAGACGAGATTATTTTTATCTGTATTGATATTGCAAATGGTTATTCTGAGCACTTAGTTGAATATGTTCAAAAAGTGCGTAAAGCTTTCCCTGAGAAAGTGATTACCGCTGGTAACGTAGTAACGGGTGATATGGTTGAAGAATTGATTCTTGCTGGTGCCGATATCGTTAAAGTTGGCATAGGCCCAGGTTCTGTTTGTACTACACGTGTTAAAACAGGTGTTGGCTACCCACAATTATCAGCAATCATTGAATGTGCTGATGCGGCACATGGTTTAGGCGGTTGTATTATTGGTGACGGTGGTTGTAGTAGTGCTGGTGATGTTGCTAAAGGCTTCGGTGGCGGTTCTGATTTCATCATGTTAGGCGGAATGCTTGCAGGGCATGTTGAAAGTGGCGGTGACGTGATTGAGAAAGACGGTAAGACTTTTATGAAGTTCTACGGTATGTCTTCTAAAAGCGCAATGAATAAATACTCTGGCGGTGTTGCTAACTATCGTGCTGCTGAAGGTAAAACGGT
The DNA here is from genome assembly GCA_036961085.1 of Psychromonas sp. Lineage (GTDB taxonomy): Bacteria > Pseudomonadota > Gammaproteobacteria > Enterobacterales > Psychromonadaceae > Psychromonas. Next base: position 7,710 of record JBALXF010000094.1, on the reverse strand, counting down.
ATTAATTCCATTCCGTGGTGAAGTGAGTGAGACTATTCAAGATATTATGGGTGGCGTTCGTTCAACTTGTACTTATGTTGGTGCATCTACACTTAAACAACTTTCTAAACGTACCACTTTTATCCGCGTTCAAGAACAAGAAAATGTATTTTTCGGTAAAGAATAACTAGATTTATCAGCTATTCCTCAAAAGGTTTTTGATTACTTTTTGAGGAAAGTTACTCTCCATAATGTGATCCTCCTCTACGTATCAATCATTGGTTCATTTATCATACAATATAACCATTGGCTGTTGCCTCTCTTTAAATAATAGTATTTAAACAACGATTGGTCTTTAGTAATACAAAAGAGCAGTTGTTAAGCCATGCCAGTTTAATTTCAAAATAGCTTGTTAGAACACAAGTTTTGTTAAATTGTGAATTATCCATGCTTATTTATGTTAACAAAGAGTAATAAAGGCTAGACACTTGGTAAATAAATTGTTAATTTCTCATCTCGAAGTAAATTGGTAATACCAAAGTTTGACTCAGCGCTAAGGACATCATGACTTTTGTTAAAATAAAACAACCTAAACTTGCAGATGTAATCGAAAATCGACTTGAAAGTATGATTTTGGAAGGGCGTTTAGAGTTGGGCGAAAAGTTACCTTCAGAGCGTGAATTAGCCAAGCAGTTTGATGTTTCTCGACCATCATTGCGTGAAGCAATTCAACGCTTAGAGTCTAAAGGCTTACTGGCCCGTCGCCAAGGCGGTGGCACTTATGTCAAACAGGACTTGCGAGAGCAACTTACCGATCCATTATTTGAATTATTAAATAGGCATCCAGAATCACAATATGATTTACTGGAGTTTCGCCATGCCCTAGAGGGCTTCTCTGCATACTACGCTGCATTGCGCGGTACGGCAGAAGACTATAATAAAATTAGCCTGTGTTTTTCTGCAATTGAAAAAGCACAGAGTGAAGATAATATTGAATTAGAAATTAGTAATCTTGCTGCATTTTATTTAACGGTAATGGAAGCCTCGCATAATGTTGTATTTATACATTTAGCGCGTGGCATTCAAGAGTTACTGGTAAAAAATATTGCAGACAATGTGAAGCAATTGTATCGCTATCCAGAAGTTGCTAAGAAAATACATCAGCACCGTATTCAGTTGCTTGAAGCTATTTTGTCTAAACAACCTAAAAAAGCGCAAGAAGCTTCAACGCAACATTTAAAATATATAGAAGAATCACGTTTACTTATGTTACGTGAAGAAAGTTCGTTTAAACGCGGTTTATAGCCTTTTTAAACGTTAAAAGAAGCAAATATCGACATGTTATTTAAAACCAATAATAGCCTCTCGTTAGATTACGTGAAGAAAGCTATTTAAAGCATCTGTTAAGGTGTTTGGGTGTTGAGAATAATAAAATGGTAACGGTTTAGATGACTTATTGCTGTATCGCATAAACCACAAGGTAGTGGGGAACTCTAAATCGTTATAAAATTAAACGCTTGGCTTTACGGCTAAGATTATCTAGTGATAAAGAAGGAAAGTGTCATGACTGACATCCTAAAAGATATTGATGCACAAGAAACTTCAGAGTGGCTTGAAGCACTTGCTACCATTCTTGAAGACGAAGGTTCAGAACGTGCGCAATTTGTACTTGAAAAAGTAATTGAACAAGCACGTAAAGATGGTGTTAACTTACCAAGTGACATTAATACTAACTATCTAAATACTATTCAGTTAGCTGATGAACCTAAATACCCAGGTAATGTAAGTTTAGAGCGTCGTATCCGTTCAATTATTCGCTGGAACGCGATTATGATTGTAATGCGTGCATCGAAAAAAGATTTGGATCTTGGTGGCCACATGGCTTCTTACCAGTCTGCTGCTGCTTTCTACGAAGTATGTTTTAACCATTTCTTCCGTGCTGCTAACGATACAGATGGTGGTGATTTAGTATATTACCAAGGCCACATCTCTCCTGGTATTTATGCACGTGCTTTTGTCGAAGGACGTCTATCAGCTGCACAACTAGATAACTTCCGTCAAGAAGTTGATGGTGAAGGTATTCCTTCTTACCCGCATCCAAAATTATTACCAGAATTCTGGCAGTTCCCAACGGTTTCTATGGGTCTTGGTCCGATTACTTCAATCTATCAAGCACGTTTCTTAAAATACCTAAACGGTCGTGGCTTAAAAGACACTACTGCACAACGTGTTTATGCCTTCCTAGGTGATGGTGAGATGGATGAGCCAGAATCTCGTGGTTCTTTATCATTTGCTGCACGTGAAAAATTAGATAACTTATGTTTCTTAGTTAACTGTAACTTACAACGCTTAGATGGCCCTGTAATGGGTAACGGTAGCATCATCCAAGAACTAGAAGGCCTATTTAATGGTGCTGGTTGGAATGTTGTTAAAGTAATTTGGGGGAGTAATTGGGATTCACTAATTGCTCAAGATTCTTCAGGTAAATTATTACAATTAATGGAAGAAACTGTTGATGGTGATTACCAAAACTTTAAATCAAAAGATGGTGCTTATGTACGTGAGCATTTCTTTGGTAAATACCCTGAAACAGCTGCATTAGTAGCAACTTGGACAGATGAAGAAATCTTCGCACTTAAGCGTGGTGGACATGATTCATCTAAATTGTATGCTGCATTTAGTAATGCACAAGAAACATCAGGTAAACCAACTGTAATCCTAGCTAAAACAGTTAAAGGTTATGGCATGGGCGCGGCTGCTGAGGGTAAAAATATTGCTCACGGCGTGAAAAAAATGAATGAATCTCATATTCATAGTTTACGTGACCGTTTAGGCTTACAAGATTTATTAAGTGATGAGAAAACATCTGAACTACCTTACCTAACATTGGAAGAAGGTAGTCCTGAGCATACTTACTTACACGCACGTCGTACTGAATTATTAGGTTACACTCCAAAGCGCTCTCCTAAGTTTTCTGAGCCTTTAGCTATACCAACACTGGAGAAATTCGCCCCTCTTTTACAAGAGCAAAAACGTGATATTTCAACAACGATGGCATATGTACGTATCCTAAACGTATTATTAAAAGATAAAGGTATTGGTAAGAACATCGTGCCAATCATCTGTGATGAAGCACGTACATTTGGTATGGAAGGTCTATTCCGTCAGGTTGGTATCTACAACCCCGATGGTCAAGAGTACACACCAGAAGATCGCGGCGTTGTTTCTTACTACAAAGAAGCGATATCTGGTCAAGTATTGCAAGAAGGCATTAATGAGCTAGGCTCAATGGCGTCATGGGTAGCTGCTGCGACTTCTTACAGCACCAATGATCTACCAATGATCCCGTTCTATATTTACTACTCTATGTTTGGTTTCCAACGTATTGGTGATATGGCATGGTTAGCAGGCGATCAACAAGCTCGTGGTTTCCTATTAGGTGCTACGGCCGGTCGTACAACACTAAATGGTGAAGGTCTACAGCATGAAGATGGTCACAGCCACATTCAAGCAAACACTATCCCTAACTGTGTTTCTTATGACCCAACGTTTGCATATGAGCTAGCAGTTATCGTTCAAAATGGTATCGAGCGCATGTACGGTGAAAACCAAGAAAATGTGTTCTACTACCTAACCGTAATGAACGAGAATTATGCAATGCCAGCAATGCCAGAAGGCGCTGAAGAAGGTATTTGTAAAGGTATCTACAAACTTGAGTCACATGCAGGTTCAAATAAAGTTCAGTTACTAAGTTCAGGCTCAATCATGAATGAAGTACGTAAAGCTGCTGTAATCTTAAGCGAAGAATACAACGTTGCTTCTGATGTTTTCTCTGTTACTTCTTTCAATGAATTAACACGTGAAGGTCAACATGTTGAGCGTGAAAACATGCTTAATCCTGAAGCTGAAAACAAACTAGCATACGTAACGCAAGTATTAGGCAATGAACCAACTATTGCTGCTACGGATTACATGAAAAACTATGCTGAACAAATCCGTGCTTATATCCCTGCTGAGTCATACAAAGTATTAGGTACTGATGGTTACGGCCGAAGCGATAGCCGTGCAAACTTACGTCGCCACTTCGAAGTAAATTCAAGCTACGTTGTTGTTGCTGCATTAAGTGAGCTAGCACAACGTGGTGATATCGAAGCAAGTGTTGTAACACAAGCGATTGCTAAATTTGATATCGATGTAAACAAAATGAACCCATTATTTGCATAAATCAGTCTCGGTGTTAGGCAAAACTAACACCGACTTTTATTGATTAGGAAAATTATTATGTCTGAATTAAAAGAATTTTTACTACCTGATATTGGTGCTGATGCTGCTGATGTTACTGAAATCTTAGTTTCTGTCGGTGACGTTATCGTTGAAGATCAAGATGTGATCTCAATTGAAGGTGATAAAGCTTCAATGGACGTACCTGCAGCATTTGCTGGTACTGTTAAAGAGATCAAAATGAACGTTGGTGACAGTGTTTCTGAAGGTCAAGTAGTATTAGTTATTGAAGTAGCTGGTGAAGCATCTACAACAACTGAAGCGCCTGTAGCTGTTGAAGCTGCCGCACCTGCTCCTGTAGCCGCTGCACCTGCATCTTCTGAGCTGAAACAAGTTTGTATTCCTGATATCGGTGGCGATGAAGTTGAAGTTACTGAAGTGCTAGTTGCAGTTGGCGATACTATCGCCGAAGAGCAAGATATTATTTCTGTTGAAGGTGATAAAGCTTCAATGGACGTACCTGCACCATTCGCAGGTATCGTTAAAGAAATCAAAGTTGCTGCAGGTGACAAAGTTTCTGAAGGTACATTAGTGTTAATGGTTGAAGTACAAGGTTCTACTGCAGCAGTTGCTCCGGCAGCACCAGTAGCCGCTCCGACTCCAGTAGCCGCTCCGGCAGCACCAGTAGTCGCTCCTGCTCCGGCAGCCGCTCCAGCTCAATTAGCTCCTGCGCAAGTGTTGATTGCGGGTTCAATTAAAGCATCTCCATCTGTACGTCGAATTGCACGTGAATTTGATTTAGATCTTGCTGTTATTCCGCCAACAGGTCCTAAAAAACGTACCACTAAAGAAGACGTACAAAAATTTGTTAAATCACAGCTGTTGATCGCTAAGTCAGGCGGTTCAGGTGGTGGTTTACAAGTTATGCCTTCTGCTAAAGTAGATTTCTCTAAATTTGGTGAAATTGAAACTAAGCCACTTTCTCGTATTCAAAAAATCTCTGGTCCAGCATTACACCGCAACTGGGTAACTATTCCACATGTTACTCAATTCGATGAAGCAGATATCACAGATCTAGAAACGTTCCGTAAAGAACAAAATGCAATTGCAGCTAAACAAGACTTAGGTCTTAAAATCAGCCCGCTTGTATTTATGATGAAAGCCGTTGCTAAAGCATTACAACAATACCCTAATTTCAACTCTTCATTATCTGCAGATGGTGAAAGCTTGATCCTTAAGAAATACTACAACATTGGTATCGCAGTAGACACGCCAAATGGTCTTGTTGTTCCAGTTGTTAAAGATGTATTAAATAAAGGCATTTACGATATTTCTCGTGAAATTGGTGAAATCTCTAAGAAAGCTCGTTCAGGTAAATTAACGACTAAAGATATGCAGGGCGGAAGTATGACTATTTCTAGCCTTGGCGGTATCGGTGGTACTCAATTTACACCAATCGTTAACGCACCAGAAGTTGCTATCTTAGGCGTATCTAAATCTGCAACTAAACCGTTATGGAATGGTAAAGAATTTGAACCTCGTCTAATGGTTCCTTTAGCGCTTTCATATGACCATCGTGTAATCGATGGTGCAGACGGCGCTCGTTTCATCACTGCAATCAATAACTACTTATCTGATTTACGTACATTAATCTTATAATTTTGTTATCAGGTCGGCATTTGTCGGCCTTTTATTTTGCATTTATTCAACAATAAAATAGACTCGAAAAACTTTTATAGTTTTTCTAGCGTAATCGCTACCAATAGAGGTCAAAATGAGTAAAGAAATTAAAACACAAGTTGTAGTGCTAGGTTCAGGTCCTGCTGGTTATTCAGCGGCATTTCGTGCAGCAGATTTAGGTTTAGAAACAATTTTAGTTGAGAAATACGAAACACTTGGTGGTGTTTGTCTAAATGTTGGCTGTATCCCATCTAAAGCTTTACTTCATGTATCAAAAGTTATTGAAGAAGCAAAAGCACTGTCTGAGCATGGTGTTTTATTTGGTGAGCCTTCAACAGATATTGATAAAATCCGTATCTGGAAAGACAAAGTAGTTTCACAGCTAACTGGCGGCCTTCAAGGCATGGCTAAAATGCGTAAAGTAAAAACTGTAACTGGTTGGGGCCGTTTTACTGGCGCTAATACCATTGAAGCGACTGATCGTGACGGCGAAGTGACTACAATCACTTTTGAAAATGCAATCATTGCAGCGGGTTCTCGCCCGGTTAAATTACCATTTATTCCACATGATGATCCACGTGTTTGGGATTCAACAGATGCACTTGAGCTTAAATCAGTGCCAAAACGCCTACTTATTTTAGGTGGTGGTATCATCGGTCTAGAAATGGGGACAGTATACAAATCTCTAGGTTCTGATGTTGATGTTGTTGAGTTTGCTGACCAACTTGTACCTGCTGCTGATAAAGATATCGTTCAGGTTTACACTAAGAAAGTGAAAAACAAATTCAATATCATGTTATCTACTAAAGTAACTGCAGTTGAAGCGAAAGAAGATGCTTTACATGTTGCTTTTGAAGGTAAAAATGCACCTGAAGGTACTAAAGCTTACGATGCAGTTCTAGTTGCAGTAGGTCGTGTACCAAACGGTTTCGCGGTTGACGCTGAGAAAGCGGGTATCACAGTTACTGAGCGTGGCTTTATCGAAGTTGATAAGCAAATGCATACAAACGTACCACACATTCACGCTATCGGTGATGTTGTTGGACAACCAATGCTTGCACATAAAGGTGTGCATGAAGGTCATGTTGCTGCTGAAGTTATCTCTGGTAAGAAACATTACTTTGATCCTAAAACGATTCCTTCAGTTGCTTACACTGAGCCAGAAATTGCGTGGGTTGGTTTAACTGAGCGTGAAGCGAAAGAGCAAGGTATTAACTACGAAAAATCTGTGTTCCCTTGGGCCGCTTCTGGCCGAGCAATTGCTTCTGATTGTTCTGATGGTATGACTAAGCTTATCTTTGATAAAGAAACTCATCGTGTTATTGGTGGCGCTGTAGTTGGTACTAACGCGGGTGAATTACTAGGTGAAATTGGTTTAGCAATCGAAATGGGTTGTGATGCAGAAGATATCGCATTAACTATTCATGCTCACCCAACACTTCATGAATCAGTTGGCCTAGCTGCTGAAATTTATGAAGGTTCTATTACTGATTTACCAAATGCAAAAGCTATAAAACGTAAAAAATAATCGTTTATAAGTTAGCATTTTAAAGGCTTGTTATCGTCATGATAACAAGCCTTTTTTTATGTGTTTAATTGGTAACTACTCAGGTCGTTGCCATTTAAGTCTATTTATGAAATACATCCATGTACTTCATTGTTTCACGATTGGCTAAAGCCATTCAAATATGTTCCATACCTAATTGTCATCGTTGAAAAATTCTCACAAATTCATCGGGAATGAATTTGAACATCCGCAGGATGACCCGAAGGGCATAGCACAGGACGTGCGCAGTATTTAAACCACTAAACTGCGATTTTTCGCCTTGA
>JBALXF010000093.1:0-8616 GCA_036961085.1 Psychromonas sp. | reverse complement strand
TCTCCGAAACCTGAAACACTAAAAGCTCATCCACACCTGAAGCATTTTGGTGAGGCTCTTCATAGGCCAAATTTATGGCATTTAAACCGTAGAAGTGCCGCCGGTGCTGTCGCTGTAGGGATATTTTGTGCATGGATGCCAATTCCATTTCAGATGATTTTAGCAGCAGCTTTAGCCATATTTTGTACCGTAAATTTACCCTTATCTATCGCGCTAGTGTGGATATCAAACCCAGTCACCATGCCCGCCATATTTTATGGGGCTTATCGTTTAGGCGCTTTTATTTTACAGACTCCCGTTCACGAGTTTCAGTTTGAATTGTCTTTTTCTTGGATAGCTGAAATGTTTGAAACCATTGCTCCCCCTCTTCTATTAGGCAGTCTTATCCTAGGGATAATTTGCTCCGCACTGGGATATTATGGATTTCTCTATTTTTGGCGTTATAAAGTGATTCGACAATGGAATAACAGAAAGCAAAAGCGATAAAATTTTCATCTAAACAATACATATCAAGTCGATTGGTAACTTTTAAACATAAATACCGTAAAAAAAAACAATAATTTTGACTTGTTGCTTGTTTTTTACATTGCCAGATTGCGGTTACAGAAGTCAGAGATTACAATCATTTAAAATAAAATATTTAATACTTTTCAAGCTCTTATTCTACATGAGCTATTCGATAAATGGATTTTATCTAAAACAACTCATTGATTATGGATGATTAAATGCGAAATATTAACTACTCAGTTATTGCAGTTACACTCTTAAGCCTTCCTTTATCTAGTTATGCAGCTGCCGACTCAACTTCACCTGAATACGTAGCTGTCAGTGCTTATCTTGGTAGCAGAATATCCAATGACTTAGAAACAGACGGTGAGCAAGATATAAAAATCAGTAATGACTCTGCGCAAGCAATAGCAGTCAATTGGTATTTTGCCCGAAACCAAGAGACTGAGTTGTTTTTTTCCAATTCAAAACATTCAATGTTAGTGAATAATGAAACCGAAAATACTTCAACTGATATCTATTTTAGTTATTTGCATTTTGGCGGTAAATTATTGTTTGGAGAGGGTCCATTTACAACTAGCATAGGGCTTGGGTTAGGCGCTACTTTCTTTATTCCTGATGATAGTAAATATGATAAAGATATCGCGCTGTCAGGGAACATTAATGCAGGTATTCGTTATGAGTTAAACCCACAATGGGCATTACGTGGTGATATTCGTTTATATGGTACGGTATTAAATTCTAACAACTCTTTTTTTTGTAGCAATGAAGGCTGTTTAGTGAAGCTAAAAGGCGACGTCTACGTAGAAACGGAACTGATGGCCGGCATTGAATATAAATTTTAATGTGTACAGTATTTCTTTTCTTATATAAAAAACAGCGCATTCGGCGCTGTTTTTTATTGTATCTAATTACTCTTAATAATCATGCTGTAACTAATTAATCAGCATAACTACTTCTAATAATTATATTGGTTATAGACCGTTTTTTGACCATCTTTAGTAAAAGCAATTACTTGATAAGGGTCTGTATTTCCAGGCACATCCATCCCTGGTGAAGATGCTGGCATTCCAGGTACAGATAAACCTGCAATAGCCGGTTTTTCTTTTAACATACGCTTAATATCAGCAATAGGCACATGCCCTTCCAAAACATAATCACCAATCTTAGCGGTATGGCATGAAGTTAACTGCGGCGTAATTCCATGTGCTTGGCGAATTTCATTATTATCAGCTTGTTCGATAATCGTCACATCAAACCCTGCCTGCTCAACTTGCTCAGCCCAAGCCGTGCAACAGCCACAATAAGGTGATTTGTATATGGTCATATCGGCAGCAAACGCACTACCAGTGAATAAAGAAAAGATAATAAGTAGGTTTTTAAATTGTTTCATAAAAATATCCATTTAAATAATGTTCAAAAATTAAGGTTTGTTTTTAAATCACAGAATGGATAATTGGAGGCCGAAATATGGGAGTTGCATGCTCACTAAGCAGTGCATTTTGATAATCACTAAATGAACCCAAAACAAATGCAAATCTGTTATCTAGCCCATTAACTTTATCTAAATTGAATGGAATAACTGAAGTTGAGGTACAGCATGGGTGAAAGCTAATTTCTGTATCTAAATCACATGAAAGACTCTGCATCTGTTGCATCTCTAACATTTCACATTTTACATTAGTCTCTGCCTGCACAGGAAAAATACTAATAAATAGTAGGTGTAAAATGATCAGAATATTTAAGCTTGATTTCATGCGCACAATAAAAGTATTAAAATGAGAGTTAATAATAACCTACTCCGCTAGGAATAGGTCAAAAATTAATTAGATATTAATTGATTTAATGCAAAATAAGTTCTGCTAATAACGATTTAAGTCACGTTAAACAGATGAGACAGTGGCGTGAATGATTTTAGACTAATGTAGTCTCTATCCTATTAATTGAGATAAATGCTGAATAGATTTTTGCAATGTCGTTTCAATTACATTGATATCTACCGTACTCGCATCCCTAACCGCAAAACTATCTTTTCTTCGGTACATTCTTAGTGGTTTCTCAATACTAAATGCTAACTGACGGTTATTAATAACCTTCATAATAGGCTTGAAATTGACAATGCCTTCACCAAGTGCAGGGAAAGTAAACATATCGTCATGAACCGCCACATCTTTTAAATGAAAATGTTGGCAAAAAGGTAGTGCAATTAACGCTTCTTCACTTGGGCTGAGGTTAGGCACTAAAGAAACACTATTTCCGGGGTCAAAATTAAGCGCAACACTTTGATGGTCAACTTCACTTAACAAGCGTACTCCATCATGCGCAGATGCAAAGGCATTAAAATTAAGATCTCCTCCGTTTTCCAGACAAATAACCCGCCCTTTATCCTCTGCGTAAATGGCTAATTCTTGTAAGTTTTCAATAATAATTTTTCTATCGGCGATCGCCCCTGTACAAGTGTTTAAATAGGTTGCACCGATCTGCGTTGCAAAATCAATTCTTAACTTAAAATCTTCAATAGCAGTTGGCGCAGCCAAATTCATAGTACAGCCAAGCGCTTCACTTGTAAGGTTTTCATTGTCCATCAATCTAAGTAAATTTTTGGCATTTTTAGTAGAAAAAAGTTCATTATCAAGGTGTCCTACATACCCTTGGTTAAACGCAAATTCAACATGATTTATACCCAATTTGCGTATGGTTTGTAACGATACTTTTATATTATGACCATCAAATATGGCCGTATTTATCGCAAGCTTATTTAACATACTCATTGCAGTCCTTAATTTAAAAATTCGATGATGCTATCCCATCCCTGGATAGTCACTAATGATAAAACGGTGCTCAACACGATCACACTAGCCGTGGTTTTTTGTGCGCTTTGATACCTTTCAGATAAAATAAAAACATTTAATCCGGTTGGTAGACTGGCAATAATAACGGTTACTTTTATCTCTAAAGGTGACAGCCCAAAACAATATTTTCCAAGTGCAAAAGTTGTTAGTGGAAAAAGTATTAATTTCACCAATAACAGCAAATTAATATTTTCTTTTCGCAAATCATTGAATGAATAAAAACTGAGCGTCGCCCCCAATACAGCAAGAAAGCTAGGAACTGCGATAGCACCTATTATCTCAATAGATAAAAAGATAGGTGCAGGAATAATCAGCCCAGTTTTATTAATAATAATGCCCGCTACAATTGCTAAGATAATTGGATCGGTAATAATTTTTTTATAGCTGAAGTTGCTGCTATTACCTAATCCAATCATCAGAACATTAAATGCGGGTAATATAAGGGTGATATTAATAAAGATAATCCCCATTAATATCAGTTCGGCTTGACTGCCATAAAGCGGGAAAATAATGGCTGTTCCCACCCCTAGCGCATTGGGGTAAAGCGCAGAAAGCGCCTTAATATTGCCTTGATTATGATTTTCATCATTACGACACAAATACTTAACAAATAAAAACATCAGACACAAGGCCCCAAGATAGGCAGCAACTAGACCTAAAGAGGGTATGTTATCTAAATTTGCTTTGTATATTGATCCTAAAAAGAGAATTGGCGCTAAAAAAGCAAAGGTAAACTTACGTATATGGTCTACTTTTTCAGCGGTAACAAATGAAAGTGAACTGGCAACAACAAAGCCAAGCAATATAATTCCTATTAACTTGACTTGCTCCATCTTTACGCTTCCTTAGCTTCTGCAATCTCAATTAGTTTGATAAAGCCATTAACATCCCAAGCTGTACGCCCGACAAATAATCCGTCAATATTTACTTGCTGTAACAAACCTTGCGCATTTTCTAAGTTCACACTACCACCATATAAAAGTGTCATCCGTTGAGCTATTCGCTGCCCATACATTTGTATCAAAATCTCACGTATTGCGTCATGCATCACCGCGGCTTCTTCATTTGTCGCAGGAATGCCGTTTTCACCAATCGCCCATACTGGCTCATAGGCAATAATCACAGAGTGAATATCTGATGATTTGATATTATGCAAAGCAATCTTCACTTGACGAATAACCGTTTCAGTTGAAACTCCCCAAGCTTTATCTTGCGCTGTATCACCAACACAAATTAACGGGGTGAGATTGTGTGCAAGGGCTGCTAACGCTTTTTGATTAACCCGATGATCCGTCTCGCCAAATAAAGCGCGACGTTCAGAGTGGCCAATCTCAACAAGCGAAGCACCACAATCTTTAACCATGACAGGAGATACTTCACCGGTATAAGCGCCCTTGTCCTGCCAACACATATTTTGAGCACCAATTTTAACTTGAGTATTACTCAAGTTTTGTGCAACGGCTGCAATATAAGGAAAAGGTGGAATGACAAAAGCTTGCACTATTACATTATTTTTATTCATGTAATCAGTCAACACGCTCGACCATCGATGCGCATCATCTAAGGTTTTGTTCATTTTCCAGCTAGTGCCAATCCACACTTTTTTCATGCCACTGCTACCTGTTGGTTAATGTGTTGACTCATAAACGCAATAATTAATGCCATCGAAATAGCACCAGGATCTGGGTGTCCAAGCGAGCGCTCACCTAAGGTTTTTGCCTTACCCGTAGTAGCAATCATATCTTTAGTTGCTTCAAGCCCTTGCTGTGCAATAACAGCAATATCTTCAATATTATTTTCTAAAGCACCACTTAAATCTTTACTGTAATCAACCGCAGCAACCAATGCATCAATCATGGTTTTATCACCTGGTTTAGCACCACCTCGTTTGTACACACCAGCAAGACCGGCGGCCAAAAAGTGATGAAAGGTTTCTGTATCCAGGTTTTGTGCCCCTTTTATCTGCTTCGCACCGGCACGAAATAATGTACCAAAAATAGCACCTGAAGCCCCGCCCATAGTCGACATCATGGTTGTGCCAATGTCTTTCATCAGCACACTAACGTCTTCTGCTTGGTAGTTATCATCAAGTAACTCAATGACGGCATTGAATCCTCTTTCCATGCCAATACCATGGTCACCGTCGCCAATCACTTGATCCGCTTTAGTTAACAAAGGTTCACTAGCAACCATCTCTCTTGCAACAAAAGCCATTGTTAATTTTAATTGTGAAGCGTTCATTTTATTTCCTTAATGCAAATGAGTTACATGGTTGATTGTAAAGTTGTTTAATTTCATCATCGAGTTTAAGTAGAGTAATCGAATAACCCGACATTTCCTGCGATGTGCAATAGTTGCCCACCAGCGTATCGTGTACCAGTATGCCTAATTCTTCCAACTTTTGATGAGCTCGACGCGAGGCGATCAATAACTCCATATAAGTTGAAGCTCCCAAGTTATTGATTAAAAGACAAACTTCATCTCCTGACTGGTATTTAAAATCTTCAATAATATGATTAATAAGGGTATCTACCACTGCATCTGCAGGTTGCATTTTTTCGCGAGAAACACCCGGCTCGCCGTGCAAACCCATACCAATTTCCATCTCATCATCGGGTAACTGGAATGTAAATGTATTGGTCTGCGGCACGGAGCCAGCGGAAAGTGCGACCCCAATAGAACGTGTATTATCACGAGCACGTTCTGTCACAGCGACAATCTCATCAAAATCATCATATTTCTCTGATGCGGCACCGGCAATTTTAAGCACATATAAATCCCCTGCTACGCCGCGTCTTTCTTCTATTTTATCTAAAGGTGCTGAGGCGACATCATCCCATACGCGGATTGTATGGGTTTTGATATCATCATCATCGGCAAGTTCGCTAGCAATATCAAAATTCATATTGTCGCCAGCATAATTACCATAGATGTAAATAACGCCCTTGCCGGTATCAATCGCTTCCGTTGTTTGTAAAATAACATTAGGAGCAGGCGCTGCAAAAATATCCCCCAAGGCAGCCGCATCAGCTAAACCTTGCCCGACATAACCAGCAAATAAAGGTTCATGTCCGCTTCCACCACCGGTTAAGATAGCCACTTTTTGGGCTGGCATATCGTTACGAATTGCTGCCGTGATCTTCGGTAATGCTTTGAGCGTGTTTTTATTCGCAGCGATAAGCCCTTCAAACTGCTCTTTTGCTACATCCATGCGGTTATTAATTAATTTTTTAGGTTTTCTTATGTTCACCATTAACCTCCTATGCTAGTTGGAAATTTTTTTGATATGTTTTAGCCATTTTATTGGTTAAAAGTAGTGCATTTAACATAGCGGGTGTAGCCGCTATATTTTTCCCATAAATATCATAAGCAGAACCATGATTAGCTGTTGCAATAGGGATTGGAATGCCACCTTGGACAGTCACACCACGATCAAAACCGAGCATTTTTAACGCCGTAGCACCTTGGTCGTGATACATAGAAACAATCGAGTCCATATTTTCTTTTTCAACTGTCCACATAGTTGTATCAGCTGGGAAAGGACCAAATGCTTGAATGCCTTTTTCGCGAGCCTTGGCAATGGCAGGCTTAATAATGGTTTGTTCTTCATCACCAAATAAACCGTCTTCACCCCCATGAGGATTAAGCGCTTGTACAGCAATACGTGGCGCCTTAATACCCGATGATTTAACGGTGCGGTCCATCAGTTCAATGGTTTCTAATACACTTTCAATGCTTAAGTTATCAACAATGCTTTTAAATGGAATGTGCGAGGTAACACGCCCAGCCCATAAATCATCAACAACATTAATTTCACAACCAAAATCGGTGTATTTAGTGAGTTCCGCAAACCAAGATAATTCATCCCTATGCTGTAAACCTGCAATATGCATTGCTTGTTTATTTAATGGGGCAAAACAGATGCCATGTGTTTTACCCGCACGTGTTAGTTCCACTGCTATTTCTAAAGTTTCTAAAATGTAGGTACCGCCTTGTTTAGTCGCTTTTCCATATTCAATCGGCGTATCATCTGAGCTTTTAAATTTTAATAACACCGGCACACCATCAGTGAATGATGCTTGCTCAAAACTATCTACCACTTGGTAAGTAAAAGAAGCATCAGCAATTTTCATGCCTTTTATAAGTTCGCTTTCATCGGCGATGATCAAGATATTTGCGTGGAGACGGTTCTCTTCTATATCTAAGACTTTCGTCGCCACTTCAGGGCCGATGCCCGATGGGTCCCCTAATACAAGAGCAATGGTTGGTTTATTCATTTTATTATTCCTTTAAAATTAGTTGTATATATAATCGACAAAACCGATAGAAAGAGCGGGGATATAAGTAACCAACATTAATACGGTAAACAACACGGCAATAAATGATATATTTACCTTAGTGACTTTCCATATGTCTGTTTTTGCAATTGAACATGCGGTGATCAAAACACTCGCTACTGGCGGTGTTTGCTGTCCGATTGAAATATTGAGTGCGAGCATGATGCCAAAGTGGATAGGATCAATTCCAAGCTGATGAATAAGTGGTAATACAATTGGCACTGTTAATATAATTGCAGCTGCGCCGTGTAGGAAGACACCCACAACGAGTAACATTAGATTTAACATCATTAAGATAACGTATTTGTTGTCTGAAATACTTAGGATACCTGAAGCCATTGCTTGTGGGACTTCTTGCTCCGTTAAAAACAATCCAAGAATCGCAGATGTTGCCACCAGTAACATAACCACCGATGTACCACTTACGCTATCTACTAATGCTTTGTAGAGTGTCTTCAGATCCATTTCTTTATATATGAAGATACTAATTACTAGCGCTAACACAACAGCGATACCTGCAGCTTCCGTAGCGGTCATTAATCCAGATAATATCCCACCAAGAATCGCAAAAGGTAAAGTCAATGCCCAAAATGCATCAATAAAAGCTTTCCATACTTTACGGAAGCTAAAAGCGTCTTCACGGGGAAGATCATATTTAACCGCATAGTAATAACATAAAGCAAACATACCTGCTGCGCCCATTAGACCAGAGACTATACCTGCCACAAATAACTTAGTAATTGATACATCGGCCATTGCGCCATAGATGATCATAGGTAGTGAAGGTGGAATGATAACCGCAAGCGATGCTGATGAAGAGGTAACCGCAGCAGAAAAGGCCGGAGAATAACCACGCTTTTTCATCGCAGGTATTAAAATAGAGCCCAAAGCAGCCACATCGGCTACCGCTGAGCCCGATA
>JBALXF010000092.1:0-8717 GCA_036961085.1 Psychromonas sp. | reverse complement strand
TGAAAAAGGTTTATCGATGCTGAAATTATTAGCGGCATTAGCACCCATGTTAGGTTTACTTGGTACTGTGACAGGCATGATTGAAACCTTCCAAGTGATCACTCAGTTTGGTAATGGCGATCCTAAAGTGATGGCGGGTGGTATTTCAATGGCATTGATTACCACTGTATTGGGTTTAGTTGCCGCTATGCCACTACTACTAGCACACAATATTTTGAGTACCCAAGCGGAAAATATTCGTAATATTTTAGAAAAGCAGGGGATTGGTTTAGTTGCCACTCAAGCAGAGCAACAAACGGAGCTTAACAATCAAACACCACTTATCGGAACGGCTGCGTAATGGATATGCAATGGCTACATAGTTGGTCACTCACCTTGACGCAATTTATGCAGCAAGGTGGGCAGGTATTATGGTGGCTTGCAGCTGTCGTCGGTTTATGTTGGTTATTGGTAGTTGAGCGCATCGTGTACTTGATGTTCTCTTTTCCTGGGCAGAGAAAAATGTGGATTGAGCAATGGCATCAAAGAGATGAACATCATTCGTGGCATGCTCATGCGATTCGTGATGGTTGGATCAGCGAAGCGCATATCTCTTTGAATCAGTATTTAAATGTGATCAAAGTGCTGGTGGCTATTTGTCCGATGTTAGGTTTGCTGGGTACTGTAACGGGGATGATTTCGGTATTTGATGTGATGGCAACTCAAGGTAGCAGCCAACCTAAGTTGATGGCATCAGGTATCTCTCTTGCGACCTTACCGACTATGGCTGGAATGGTAGCGGCACTCGCTGGAATGTTTGTGCACGCAAGACTGACAAAAGTCTGTGCATTGTCTGAAATGAAATTAGAAAAATCTTTAAGGAATCAAAAATGAGACTCGGTAGAAGGGCTAGTCGTAAAGAAGAAGCTCAAATAGACCTAACCTCAATGCTAGATATCGTGTTTATTATGCTGATATTTTTTATTGTCACCAGTTCATTTGTTCGTGAATCAGGTGTGGAAGTAAATCGTCCACAGGCATCTAATGTAGTGAGCCAAAAAGATGCAGGTATCTTTGTTGCTATCACTTCTAATAATAATATTTACATTGATAAACGTTTAATTGATGTGGAGCGAGTTGAGGCAACATTAGCGCATTTATTACTGGAGCAACCCGAAGCATCTTTGGTTATTCAAGCCGATCAGCATGCTTACAATGGCACGGTTGTTAAAGTGATGGATGCAGCTAAAGGCGCTGGTGTGAAAAATATTGCTTTGGCGGCGGAGAAGTCTTAATGCTGCGTTTATTGATTGCTTTACCTTTTGCAATTGGGATTAGTATTGGACTTTTTTCAATCATGGCTTTGATGGTTGATAACGGTCATCAAGTTGCAGTTGAACCTAGCGAAAGCCTGTGTTTTGATATGGTCATGGTAGAAAATGAACAACATACTCTGCGTCGTCAACGTAGTGTACCTGAGCAGCCTAAAGCGCCACAGCCGCCGCCAGAATCTCAGATATCACAAGCACAAACTGAAGTCGCATCGGTTGCACCATTAACCGCTATGCCTTTAATCAGCTTCGATACTGCAGTGTCTGGTTTAGCTATTAATGCACCTAAATTTTCTGATGCTGGTTCAAATCAACAAGCTATGCCGTTATACCGAGTTGAGCCTCGTTATCCATCTAAAGCGTTAAAACAAGGTGCAGAAGGATATGTCATTATGTCGTTCAACATTGACCCTACCGGACGAGCAATTGATGTAAAAGTCAAACAAGCGAACCCGAGACGCATGTTTGAACGTGAAGCGATACGAGCGCTGAAACAATGGAAGTACCAGCCTAAAGTTGTGCAAGGTAAAGCTATTGCTCAGGTAGGCCAAACGGTTCGATTGGAGTTTAAATTAGCACAATGATAAAACGAGATTGGTTAAATAAGATGGCTTCTTTGCCATGCATATTAGTATTAACTAGCTTAATGATAAGTGGCTCTGTATTGGCTGCAGAGTTGAGCCAATATACTGCAACTAGAGTGCAAAAGGCACATCAACTACAACAAGATGAAAAATTAAAACAAGCGATTGAATTATTGGCTGATCTTAAAATTAATCGGGCCTACGACATTGCGTATATTGATCGCATGTTAGGGGTGTTTTATTGGCAAGGTGAAAACACAACTGCTGCGATTAAGCACCTGCAAAGCGCAGTTAAAAGTGGTTTATTAGAAGATCAGCAAGCTTGGCAAACGAGAAGGATGTTAGCGGATGTGTTGCTGACAGAAGAGCGCTTTGAACAAGCATTGCCACACTATTATCTTTTAACTGAGTCCGTGCCTGAAACACAAAAAGCTGAAGAGTTGTGGCTGCGAATTGTGCAATCGCATTATCAACTTGAGCAGTGGCAATCTGCTTTGAAAGGGATCAAGCAATATGAAGTTTATAATGTAGAGGATACGTTAACCCCACTATCTTTAAAGTTAGGGGCACAACTACAATTGAAACAGTGGCAAGGCGCGTCTGTCACCGTTGAGCGTTTGATTGTGTTACAACCTGATAAAGTTAACTGGTGGCGACAATTAGCGAGCTTACACTTACAGTTGCAAAACTCTCAAGCCGCACTCGATACCTTAGCATTGGCTAGGTTGCAAGGCGTGCAACTATCTCAGCAGGATTTACATTTATTATCACAATTGTATGGCCAATTAGGTATTCCTGAACGAGCAGCCTTAGTATTGAGTCAGCTAGATCTGGCAAATAGTGATTTGGATTTACTTGTTGAGCAAGCTATAAACTGGCAACACGCAAAAGAGTGGTCAAAAGCAATGCAGATTTGGCAACTAGCTGCGCAACAACAGCCTCAATATTATTGGCAACAAGCACAATTACTGGTTCAAGAAGGCCACTATGAAAAAGCCTTAGTGACACTGGACAAAGTACCGGAAAAGCATAAGCAAGTTGAGGTTTCTTTAGCAAAAGTACGTTCGCTTTATAAGTTAAATGAGATTGAAAGCGCGCTAATTGAGGCTAAAAATGCAAATAGTATTAAGCCCTCAAATGAAGCAAAGGGCTGGGTTGAGTACTTATCACAGTTGCGTCAAATGAGTGATAGTCAGGCCAGTTAAGTTGTAAAGTGTTTTCATTTACCTCTATTTATTAGTAAAACAATAAATAGAGGTTTTTATACCCATTATGATTAAGACCTCCATCATTATTTTTGATTTTTATATTACCTAGGCGGTATACAGCTACATGACATAACCAGTTAACCTTCTCGTTAAGATTAAATCCCCCGACAAAATATGCTGCGCAATATTATCTGCCAATAAGTTATTGGCAGATTTTCACCCAAAACAAGTTTATCAGTGGGGGGATTTCCCCCCATTTATTTATCGACCTCACACTTTAAGTTAACGTTAAGTTAAATAGTTTATCGCTAATGCCACTAGAACAAGCGTTTGGTAACATTTAATTAACATTGGCACGGTAATTGCTGCTTGTATGCCAGTTCAATCAGAAGATGCTGTTATTACTGCTGCATCTAATAACCAAGCAAACATAACTGCCGTACAAGGAGTACAACATGTTAAAATCTCTTGCGATATTATCCCTCAGCACCGCTGCAATACTTGCTAGTTTTAATGCTTCAGCTAACTGTGACCCTGGTGAAATAGTGATTAAATTTAGTCACGTAACAAATACAGATAAACACCCTAAAGGCATTGCAGCTTCTTTATTAGAAGAAAGAGTGAATAAAGAGATGAATGGTAAAGCGTGTATGGAAGTCTTCCCCAACTCAACACTTTATGATGATAATCAAGTGCTAGAAGCATTGCTAAATGGCGATGTACAACTGGCCGCTCCTTCGCTTTCTAAATTTGAAAAAATAACTAAAAAATACCGTATCTTTGATTTACCTTTCCTATTCGATGATGTTGCAGCCGTAGACCGTTTCCAAAACTCTGAAGCTGGCGATAAATTGAAAAACTCAATGCAACGTCGTGGCTTAAAAGGTTTAGAATTCTGGCATAACGGAATGAAACAGATGTCTGCAAATAAACCGTTGTTATTACCTGAAGATGCAAAAGGACTGAAATTCAGAGTACAAGCATCGGATGTATTAGTTGCACAGTTCGAGCAGCTTGGTGCTAATCCACAAAAAATGTCATTTAAAGAAGTTTATGGTGGTTTACAGACCAAAGTTATTGATGGTCAAGAAAATACTTGGTCCAATACTTACGGTAAAAAATTCTTCGAAGTACAAGATGGTGTAACAGAAACCAACCACGGTATTTTAGATTACTTAGTAGTTACTTCAAATGGTTGGTGGGAAGGTTTACCAAATGATGTTCGCGATCAATTAGGCACCATTCTTAGCGAAGTTACACAAGCAAGAAACTCTGAATCAAGCAAGGTGAATGAGACCAATAAGCAAAATATTATTGATGCGGGTGGGGTTGTACGTACCTTAACACCAGAGCAGCGTGAAGCTTGGGTAGATGCACTTAAACCTGTTTGGGCTAAATTTGAAAAAGATATCGGTAGCGACATGATTGAAGCAGCATTATCTTCTAATCAATAAACCTGTCTAATTCAAAGTATTTGTTGTGGCAGGCAAATACTTTGAGTTTTTGTAATGGATTCACAATTAAGCGTTATATAAAAATATTTCGGAGCAAGGATATGAGCAGTGGAATTTTTACCCGGTTAGGGAAAATAACAGATTATATAGAAGAGACGTTAATTGCTTTCTTTTTGGGAGCAATGACCTTATTAACATTTGCCAATGTTATTTTCCGTTATGTATTGAATGGCAATATATTATGGGCTCTCGAGTTAACTGTTTTTATGTTTGCATGGATGGTATTAGTCGGGGCTTCATATGGAGTGAAAAAACACTTTCATATCGGTGTTGATGTGGTTATTAATCTCGCACCTGCTGGGCTTAGAAAAACCTTCGCCATGATTGCTGTACTAAGCTGTTTGATGTTTTCTATTAGCTTATTAATTGGCTCTTGGAATTACTGGTTACCCTTTATTACTGACCGAGCATGGTATGAAACTGAAGACATTCCAATGCCTGAAATTTTACAGTTCCTTTCCGATTGGTTTAATGAAGGCGAGAGATATGAAAGATTACCGCGATTTATTCCGTATTTTGCATTACCGCTAGGAATGGCAATGATGACCTTTAGATTTATCCAGCTGACTTGGCAAATAATGACGGGAAAAATAGATCGAATGATTGCTAGCCATGAAGCCGAAGAAGATTTAGAAGCGCTTCATAAATCAGAGCAGGGAGAATAATCATGGCGATGTTATATCTTTTTTTAATGGTTATCGCATTTATGATGGTTGGCGTGCCAATAGCGATTTCGCTTGGCCTTTCAAGTATACTTTTTTTATTAATACACTCTGATGCTTCTTTAGCCTCAGTTGCACAAACATTATTTAATGCTTTTGCTGGACATTACACGCTATTAGCAATTCCATTTTTCATCTTAGCCTCTAGTTTTATGGCAACCGGTGGCGTTGCTAAAAGAATTATACGCTTCGCGATTGCCTTAGTTGGGTCCTTGCGGGGGGGACTCGCGATGGCTTCTGTTGTCGCTTGTATGATGTTTGCGGCGCTTTCTGGTTCATCGCCTGCAACAGTGGTTGCAATTGGTGGGATCGTTATTGCTGGTATGGTAAAAAATGGTTATAGCAAAGATTTTGCTGCCGGGGTTATCTGTAATGCGGGTACCTTGGGTATTTTGATCCCACCATCAATCGTGATGGTAGTTTATGCCGCTGCAACCGATGTTTCAGTGGGTCGTATGTTTTTAGGTGGCGTTATTCCGGGATTATTAGCCGGCCTAATGTTGATGTTTGCTATCTATATTTATGCGCGTATAAAAAACATTCCAGCTCAGCCCTTTGTCGGTTGGCGAGAAGTGTTTGATTCGGCTAAAGATGCTGGCTGGGGATTGTTACTGATCGTTATTATTCTTGGTGGTATTTATGGTGGTGTATTTACACCAACTGAAGCTGCTGCAGTAGCTGCTGTTTATGCTTTTTTCATCTCTAATTATATTTACAAAGATATGGGACCTTTATCGGATAAAGAGCCTGAAGATAAAAAATCTAGACCCTATTGGCGTAAAGCCCCACTTGCATTTCTTCATGAAGATACGCGTAAGACCTTATTTGAAGCGGGCAAACTCACCATTATGTTGATGTTTATTATTGCCAATGCTTTGATTTTGAAACATGTGTTAACTGAAGAACGTATTCCTCAGATGATAACTGAGTCAATGCTTTCTGCTGGGCTAGGTCCGATTGCATTTTTGATTGTTGTTAATGTTTTATTGTTAATTGGTGGTCAATTCATGGAGCCATCTGGGCTGTTGATTATTGTCGCACCATTAGTATTTCCTATTGCAATCGCATTAGGTATAGACCCGATTCATTTAGGTATTATGATGGTGGTAAATATGGAAATAGGCATGATAACCCCCCCCGTCGGCTTAAACTTATTCGTTACAGCCGGCGTGGCCAAAATGTCGATGATGAAAGTGGTCAAAGCTTCATTGCCGCTAGTTGGCGTGATGTTTATATTTTTGATAATTGTTACCTATGTACCTTGGGTATCAACTTGGCTACCAACACTGATGATGGGACCTGAAATCATTACTAAATAACACTTTTTATGTAAGTCATTAAACCGGTTAATTAACTTTTAATCGGTTTTTTTGTTTTTTTGGCAAACAATAACGTCTTTTTTACCTCCCTATAAAATTACTGACTAAACTTAATACTATTCGTATAGAGAGTGAGTTGTGAGCTTAGGCCTGTAACAATAATTTTTAAATCACTACATAATTGATTAGTCTATGAATTTTTTCGAGACTGTTCAGGGAAGATAAAATGAAAAAAAACAGTTTACCAATAATGTTATTGTCACTTGGACTTGTTGCTTGTTCGTCAACGTCTGTGCCTGTAACTGAGGTTGAACCTGACGAAGGTAATTATGTAAGCGAACCTGAAGAAATTACATCAGTATCTGTGCAGCAACAACCCATTGAGCAACTAGGTCAGGACAGTTACCAAGTAGAAGTTAAAATTGAAGACAAACAAAATCATAAAGAGGCATTTGATTGGTATCAAAAAGCTGCTCAGCAAGGAGATGCAACAGCACAATATCAACTTGGGTTGATGTATACCAAAGGCGATGGTGTGCAGCAAGACTATCAACAAGCAGTGAATTGGTATCTGCAGTCTGCTAATCAAGGTTATGCTCAAGCACAGTCGAACCTCGGTGTTATGTATAGTGATGGCTTAGGTGTTGAGCAAGATTATAAACAAGCGTTTAATTGGTATCAAAAAGCAGCAGAACAAGGTTATGCTAGTGCGCAATTTAATCTTGCACTTATGTATGGCAAGGGAGAGGGCACAGAACAGGATTATAAGCAATCTGCAAACTGGTTTGCTAAGGCGGCACAACAAGACCATGCCGAAGCTCAATCAAATCTTGGGGTAATGTACACCTTTGGTAGAGGTGTTGATAAAAACTCTAAAGAGGCTGCAAATTGGTATCAAAAAGCGGCAAAACAAGGAGATATTAATGCCCAAGTTAATTTGGGTATTCTTTATATAAAAGGAGAGGGCGTCGAACAAGATTATCAACAGGCATATGCTTGGTTAACCTTAGCGGCAAACAGTGGTCACCAACAAGCTGATAAAATTATCCAACGTTTGAGAGAGTCTATGTCTCCCTCTTCATTAGACAGTGCACAAAATTTAGCCATCCAGTACTCAAAAAGATACGCAAACTAACGGTTGCTTTGATTTTTAGGTATTTATAGAAAAGTATCCAACTCCTCGCTTAATTTATTAGTTAATGATTGTACGTATGGAACAGATAGATGATGTGAATCTCTATATATCAGTTGATCTGAGGTTGCTGCAAAACATAGCTCTGTATTGCATAGAAATCGTGTCATATCCACTAATAGTAGATTACTAATATTATTTGTATAACCTTCCGATGGATCGTTTTTTTGTAAAGCATCATCTTTCGACTTACTGCATTTTAGTGTCTCATTTTTATTTCGTGCAACACAAAGTGGCGGATCAAAGTTGAACCATGGATTATCTCTTATCGCAACTATCTTAACCCCAAATTGACTGACTACTTTCCATTGCTGTATATAAGTTTGAGGTACATACTCTGCATGATCTTTGCCGGCTCTTGTAGACGTTGTAATAATCGCATAGGGCTTGGAAGTTTCGATAAAATCTATTAATTTTTTATGCCATACCTTACAGGCGTCACTAGAGTCTTTTAGTAACCCTAATGGGCATTCACTTTTAGTTATGTTGATAAGTTTAAAGTTTTTATTTTTTGATATTTGGTCTAAAGCAGGCAACCATTGAGTAGAATGTGAGTTTCCAACTAATAAAATAGTTTTAGTTGATTGAGTGTCACCAAATTCACATTTCACCAAATCTGTGGAAGGGTTATTTTGATGGCATTCTTGATGATAAGCCTCGGGTAAATTAGATTTTGCGGTAATAAACTCTTTTTTAGGGATATTAATTGCACTAGTTGAAGGAGTAATACTATTAACTTCAGTTTGGTTTGTATTTATTGCCGCAGACCAACTCTGAGAGTCTTGCTGCATATTTAATATATAAAATCGCCAAGAAAAAGCGACCACCAAGACGGGGATCAGAAAAGCCGTGCCAATTAAATAAGGGG
>JBALXF010000091.1:4166-8755 GCA_036961085.1 Psychromonas sp. | reverse complement strand
ACATCAGCACTGAACCTGTTTTTCTCCGCCAGCAAAATGCCAATCGTAATGAAAACTCTGACTTGGTGCCTGATCTTTACGGCGATAGGTATGACCCCCAAAATAGTCACGCATCGCCTGAATTAAACTAGCTGATGAATCTGACTCTCGATAGCAGTCGTAATAGCTCATTGCTGCAGAAATAGATGGCATCGGCATGCCTTGCATCATTGCTTTTGCTAACACTTCACGCCATGCATATTGATTTTCTGATAAATCATTACTGAAGCGCTGCGCTAACATTAAGTTGAGTAATGAAGGCTGAGCTTGGTAGGCTTTGCTAATGTCATCTAAAAAATGCGCTCGGATCACACAACCTGCACGCCAAATCTTAGCTATTGAAACATAGTCAAACGTCCAATTATGCTCTTTTTGAGCAGCTGACATGAGCTCAAAACCTTGTGCATAGCTACAAATTTTCGCGCAATACAGTGCATCACCTAATTTATCTATCCAAATATTTT
The DNA here is from genome assembly GCA_036961085.1 of Psychromonas sp. Taxonomy (GTDB): domain Bacteria; phylum Pseudomonadota; class Gammaproteobacteria; order Enterobacterales; family Psychromonadaceae; genus Psychromonas. The sequence continues at coordinate 8,252 of JBALXF010000091.1, read as the reverse complement.
TATCTTCAATGCTAACCGAAGGACCTGCGAGTTGCGTTGCTGCAACTTGGCGAATCGCCTTTTGCGTACTCAAGCAACGCGCAAATACGGATTCAGCGATTGCATTTGCAGGTACCCCTAATTGCAATGCTTCGCGTGCTGTCCAATTACCCGTGCCTTTTTGTCCTGCTTGATCCATAATCACATCGACCAGTGGCAGGCCCGTTGGTTGGTCAACTACCTTGAGTATGTTTGCCGTTATTTCAATCAGGTAACTTTGCAATTTACCATTATTCCACTGGCTAAATACCTCTGCGACTTCTGCTGCTGACATGGCTAATATTTGACGCATAAATTGGACAATTTCTGCGATCATTTGCATATCCGCATATTCAATCCCATTATGCACCATTTTAACAAAGTGCCCTGAACCGATTGGACCTATATAGTCAGCGCAAGGCTCTCCTTCTGGTAATGGTTGTTCCACCTTGGTCCGAGCAACTTCAATGCCCGTTAGCGGATCAACTTTAGCTGAGATAGCTTGCAACATAGGTTTTAATAATAGCCAAATAGCGAGATCACCACTTGGCATTAATGATGGACCAAAACGTGCCCCGACTTCTCCACCTGAAATTGCACAGGTGAAAAAGTTAAATTTACCTGCATATGATTGTGCACGTGCGACTGAATCTCGCCATTCACTATTACCCGTATCGACCACAATATCGTCTAACTCTAAACCAGCAGCAAGTAAGTCTTGGCAGATAATCTCCACAACGGGACCAGCGGGGACTGAAAGAACCACACGGCGAGGTGTTGCCAATTGCTCGATAAGCGAGGCAAGATCCTTAACAGCCATTAGCTTTGCCGCTGTTAATGGCTGGTGGCGTCTAATGATGTCATTGCGACGTGCTTGATCAATGTCAAAAGCTGCAACGGAGAAACCACGTTCAGTGAAATTTAATGCCATATTGGCACCCATTACACCTAAGCCGATTACGGCAATATCCATATTATTACTCATTATTTGTTTTACTATTACCAGTACTTAATATGGCAGCCACGCTTAATTGTGCTTGAATATCTGCAACAATCTGCTCAACTGATTGCCTAATATCAACGATTAACGCTTCAGTGCTACTGGGTTCTATTAACGTATCAAATTGATTTTTCAACATAGTTTGACCATTAAAATAATGGTTTTCTCTTTTTTGATGACGTTGCCAAATCGTGTCAAAGTCACCTTTCAGATAGACAAATTGTAGATTAGGTGCACCTTTCTTTAATATTGCTCGATATTTAGGAGTAAGCGCAGAACAAGCGATAACGGCTTGTTGTTGTTCATTAATCAAAGTATTTAAGGTATTTAGCCATTCGTCTCTATCGTCATCGTTGAGGGGCATACCTTGACTCATCTTTTGAATATTAAATTCAGGGTGGTAGTCATCACCATCGAAAAAGTTAATTTGCAGCGCTTTAGCTAACTGGCTACCAATTAAACTTTTTCCGCATCCAGAAACGCCCATCACTACTATTTTGAATTTTTCCATTATTGCCACCATAACGCTAGAACAGGGAACATGATAACTAATCCTAGAGTAAGCACTTGTAAGCCAATGAAAGGGAACAGTGCCGTAAATATTTCACCTAAACTAATATCTTTAGGTGCTACGGATTTTAAATAGAATGCCGCAGGACCAAATGGTGGAGAAAGGAATGAAACCTGCATATTAAGACAGAACACCACACCAAACCAGATAGGGTCCATACCTAAGCCAACAATAATAGGGACAAAAATCGGCATGGTTAGTAGGGCTACACCCACCCAATCGAGGAACATACCTAGCACTAATAAGATAACCATCATAATCAGTAGAGTCGTCATTGCATCACCACCACTGAGTGACAGGATAGTTATTTCAACAAATTCAATACCGCCCATTAGGTTGTAAACACCCACTAATGCACTCGCACCGATACCAATCCACATGATCATGCCACAGGTTTTCATGGTCGCGATGGCTGCATCTTTTAGCATTGCAAAGTTTAGCTCCTTACGGATCCAAGTACTAATCATGATACCAACAACACCTAAAGCCGAAGCTTCAGTGACTGATGCGATACCTGAGTAGATACTGCCTAATACCACTGCCACAGATAACAGAGGGAAAAATAACGCTTTGAAAAAGTTAGGCTGATTTTTAGCATCTTCTTCTAACTCTTCTGCACTTGGGATAGGAGCAAGTGAGGGGTCTAGCTTACAGCGTATTAATACATACAGAATATAAAAAATAGCGAGGATAAATGCCGGTAAAAATGAAGCCTTGAACAAGTCGCCTATAGAGACACTTGCTGTTAAGCCATAAATAATTAATACGATACTTGGCGGTAACATGGTACCTAATGCGCCACCGGCACAGGTAACCCCGATTGCTAACTTACGGTTATAACCTAAACGCAACATTTGCGGTAAGGCAAGAATACCCAGTAATACTGTCTCACCACCGATTACGCCAGACATAGAAGCTAATACAACTGCAACTAATAAGGTCTGTACAGCAACACCACCACGTATACGTTTACCAAAAACTTTCATCGCTTCAAACAGATCATGGGCAATGCCGGATCTATCTAATAGTGCAGCCATTAATACGAACATTGGAACAGCGAGGAAAATATAACCATCAACAAAACTGTATAGACGACTAGTGACCAATGGTAGGGCATCGATGCCAAACCAACCGATAGTAAAAAATAGCGCGACAAAACCCGTTACAAAAGCCAGTTGCATACCGGTTAGTAGCAGCGCGATCATCATAAGCAACATTAAAAGGCTGCCGTAGCCTATGCCAATGGCTGATAAATCAAACATTATTATGATTCCTTAGTGCTTTGATTTCTGCAATCAAATGCAGTAAAAATTGAATGGTAAGAATACAAAAAGAGATGAAAATAATTGCTTTTAATAAGGCTGGGAAAGGGGGATTCCAAGCACTACCTGAAGTATTCAGACGTAATTCACCTAACGGTGAGAACCAAGCACTTTCAGCTAGGGTATAAGCGCCATATGCCATAAAAGAAGAGAAAGTAATACCGATTATATTATGGAAAAGGTTAAGGTAATGTTTGGTACGTTGCGAAACAATATCGTAGATAAGTACAACTCGAACATGTTTGTTAGAAGCAAAAGCGTACAAACCACCGATAACAAATAATGAACCACCAACAAATGAAGCCGTTTCATGCACCCAGATGGTCGGAGAATCAAACACATAACGCATAACCACTTCATAAAAAGAGATTAATACAGTAAAAATAAATAGCAGGCTGAGAGTATTACCCACTTTGATGATCAGCGCATCCAAACCGTTGCGAGGGCGTTCATCTTCGGGCACTTCAATCTGCTTTTCGGGTTGTTTAATAGACATAACGAATTTCCAGATACAGCAAGGGGAGAACCCCTTGCTAAATAAGATAAGAAGGTGGGTTACAGTAGGCCGTTTTCAGATAAGAAAGTAGTGACTGATTTATAAACTTTATCAGCATTGTCAGAGCGCTCTGCAAATACTTTCCACTGTCCTTGAGCAATAGCACGGAATTTTTTACGCTCTTCTTCAGACCAGTTATGAATCGTAATGTCAGGGTTTGCTTGTGCTTCTTTAACTGCAGCTTGGTCAGCTATTTTAAGCTGAGTTGTCATATCGTAAGAGAAGTCACGCACAGAAACCTTTAAGATCTCTTGTAGATCCATAGGCAGTTTATCCCACTTTTTCTTGCTCACTGAAATATCAATCAATGGCAGAGAATGGAAACCGGGTTGAACTGGATGTGTTGCGATATCATTTAAACCATTTTGTTGGTTAGTTGAAAATACCGTGTAATCAGCTGCATCAATAACGCCTTTACTCAGACCTGTAAATACCTCTGAGCCTGGAAGGTTTACAGGAGCTGCACCTGCTGCTGCAAATACTTGTTGTACAAGTCCTTCAGGAGCACGTAGTTTAAGGCCTTTTAAATCATCAACACCGTTTAATGGCACTTTTGAAACAAACGATTCTACACCCGTTGTTGAAGCACCGACAAATTGTACGCCGTAAGGAGCGTATA
>JBALXF010000091.1:0-4156 GCA_036961085.1 Psychromonas sp. | reverse complement strand
ACCGCCGCCGTAGTTCATGTACTGTAATAATTGAGTTGTATCTGACCATGCACCAACCGTGTTACCGATTAAACCAAATGCAGGATCTTGACCAGAGAAGTAACCTGTAGCCGTAATGTGCCCATCGATAATACCCATTTTGATAGCACCTAAGGTCTCAGTGTGCTTAACAACACTTCCTACTGGTAATAATTTAATATCAATTCGACCATCAGACATTTTTTCAACACGTTCAGCCCATTGCTGCTGTACTTGGTAGTTTTTATCGCCAGAAGGGTCTGAAGACTGAATTTTAAAAACGAAATCTGCCGCTAATGCAGATGTTGAAAAAATACTAGCAATTGCACCGGCTAATAAAGTCTTATGAATATTTTTCATGTGTGAATCCTTGTCGTATGAATATCAAATGATTTGAATGTTAAGTCACAAGTTGGTTACCGGTAACTTAGGAAATGAATGTTACCGGTAACTAAAAATACTGTCTGAGTGCTAAGTCACGTTTTGAAGGGTCTGGTAGAACGGGCTTGTTTTGTTAATTGGATTTATATAAGAAGAGTTACAAAATTTTCAGAGGGATTATGAAGGGCATATTTTATTTATTAACAGTGTAAAGCTAGATGTGACGGGCTTGTTAATAAAGTAACGTAAAATTTACACTGGTTATATTAACTTGACGTTGCAGTGATATTTACTGTTTTTGTGGAGATCAATAATTTACATTAATGGGTTTTTGATCACAAAAACATCAATCCTGGGTGAGTTTGAAACAAATAGGGAAGTAAATACTGAGTGAGGAATTTGTGCAGACAGAGATTGTTGTGCAGCATAAGAATAAATATGAGGTTTATCTATTGCTGCAACGACTCTATGTTTTACTGCTTATTTACTTTAAATGCTATCACCGCATCTAATTTCAAAACCAAGATCAATTACCTTCTGATCAATTTCTTGACCATCAATGCGAGCAATTAATTGCTGCGCGCTGACGCGACCAATTTTCTCACGTGGCGTTACTACTGTCGCCAGTCTAGGCACCATAGAAATACCAATATCATGGCCATGGAAACCAGCAATGGCCATTTGTTGTGGGATCTTGATATTTTGACGCTGACATTCATGAATAGCACCCACGGCTAAGTCATCGTTTGTACAAAAAACACCATCTGTGTCAGGGTATTTTACGAGCGTTTGTTTTAACAAGGTTGCACCTAATGAAAACGATGATGATGTTTCGGTCATCATACTTTTACACAGCAATCCATTTTCTTGCATTGCTTTTTCATAACCTTGCTGACGCAATTGTGTACGTACATCAAGTCGCGCACCTAAGTAGACAATATTTTTATAACCGTGTTTGATCATCTTAGAAACCATTTGATAACTGGCTGCAAAATTGTCCATACCGACAGATTGCTCAATAGCAGGGGAGACAACATCCATCATTTCGATAACCGGAATACCAGCGGTTTCAATCATTTTTAATGTGCGCGGGGTATGTTGACTTTCAGAAAGGATCAAACCATCAATATGGTAAGATAATAAAAAGCGAATGCGTTCCTCTTCTAATTCGTCACTGTAGCCATAATGAGCAAGCATTGTTTGATATCCGGCTTTTTCAGTGACGGCTTCGATACCACGAATGACTTCTGCAAATACCTGATTGGTTAAAGAGGGCACTAAGATACCAATCGCATGACTTTTAGCATTAGAAAGTAATTCAGGCGCACGATTAGGAATATAACCTAGCTCTTCAACTGCTTCTGCTATTTTTGTTTGCATGTCCGCAGATACTTTCGCTGGGTCACGTAAATAGCGACTAATGGTCATTTTAGTAACGCCAACGATATTAGCGACATCTTGCAAAGTTGGTCTTTTTTTCTTAGCCATGTAATTCCCCATTAAATGTTACGTGTAACATAACAGGTAATGAACAGCCATTCCAGCCAATTTTAGCCAACAATCAGTTTATAAAAAAAGTAAAGATTATGTATAAACAATCAGTTATCTAATTTTTTTTTTAATGAAAGCGTTAAAGTAAAGATGGCAACGGGCTCATCGCCAGTTTTATCTGGGCAAGTTGCAATGACCTTAACCGGCATGTGCTGCCTTTGCTCACTGGCTAAAACCCTTTCTACAAACAGTTTAATCTCTTCACCTTGAGTACAGGTAAATAAAGTATCGCCTTCAGCGCGTTTTAAAAAATCGGCATGAAAGTCTTTAAATGCTAAAGACACATTGTGACCACTTTCATTGATCATTTTCATTGCAGAAAGCGCACCTGCACAATCAGCACCAGAAGCCAGTACACCAAAATACATAGAATTTAAATGGTTTTTAGTTCTTCTGCCGAGTGGAATTTTAATAATGGTTCTCTGCTTACTTAATTCGACGATTTTAGGTCTGATCCAAAAAAGAAGTGGCACTTTAAATAAGCCAAACATGCGGAGAAGCAGCGTATCTCTGATGCTTTCCGGTAATCGTCTGTAGATTTTTTTTGCAATACTCATGAAGTTCCTTTTCTGTCATTGAGGATTAGGTTTTAAATGCTTAATACTGTTGTTTGAAAATGTAGTTAAGGTGACATTATTGTAGTGTGTTAAAGCTTAAAAAGTGAAGCCGTTATTATTTGCGATAGAATGATAATGAGTGAAACTTACGAAACAGCGTTAATAACTAGCATGTTTTAAAAATCAAAAGAGATTGTTATTTATAATTGAATATTTATATTTTATTAATTGCTGTTTTATTGACGATTAGTTGTGTTTATATAGTTATGGTTATGCAGGTAAATCTTATAATTCATCTTAATAAACAGTACATAGCGTCACTCTACTCAATATTTTTTATTAATACTGGAGTCACCTACTAATAACTAATGAAATATTTTATAAAAATAGTGCTATTAACCTTCTTGCTAACACCGGTCAATCGTCTATATTTTTAATTGTAAAAGGCTATAAATTGGGAAACTAATTTCATAACGCTCTCCAAATAATAGTTGCTTCTAAACTCTGTTCTATATTTTCTATAAGAATGTTCATATTTCAAATAGGTACTACTAAGAAGTATAAAAAATAAATAGTTTAATTATAATTTTTAGGTGAGACATAGCCGCTAATGATAATTTGAGAGGATAACAAATGGTGCAACAGCTAACTGTATATAGGACCCAAATTATAGTTGGGATAATTATTTTAATTGCTATTCTAGGTGGAGCAATGTTTTCTATTTGGGATAATGCTGCGGCCCCTGAGTCTGAGCAAACTACAATGCTTAAATCAAAATATATTATTTCTGTGTATTACTACCCAAGCAGAGAAAGTGATGCAAAAAATGTGAAGGCAAAATTGGAGGAGAGTGGATATGTTGTAAATACCTATTCTGGTAGTGATTTAAATAGTGAGAGAGTTATATCCAAGAGTTATATGTATTATAAAGAAAATGACCATGGTGAAATGATTGTTTTACGAGACTTTCTATCTTCTACATTAGATGAAGATTTTTCTGTGCATATTTCAGGCGCAGATAAAAAGGATAAAACAATGCGAGTTGTACTAGTAGAGAATATAGAATAATTTATATTCTATATATCTAAAGCGTAATGGCTAAAAGGCTGCGCAGTGCAGTCTTAGCTAGTCTAAACCACTCATACGTATCGAGAGGGCGATCAACAACACCTACTTCACTTATTCATTGGATTACAAACCTGTTCAGCTCTGTTTCAAGCAACCAGTTAAAATCATCCCTATAAGTGACAATATCCTCCAAACATTATTGTATTTTATCGTCCTCATTAACGACTCAAATGATCCTTTACCTTTAAATCCCCATACACACTTACTTATTATGCGTGAATAAACTTGGATACTATACTTAGTGTGATGTGGGTCTCTAAATCGTATTAAAAGTTAATGCGGCTATTTAGCTGTTCTATTGAGTGTTGCTTGTATGAAGCAGAGGTCCTGAATAATTTACATATTGTGAAAATAAATACCCAGTATTTAAGGGGAATACGAATGACTAATGTAAATAAAGATAACAATTGTAAAGAGGAACATACTCATTGTTGTGCGCTTCCAGAAGTGCAGGCTAGAGATCTTAGCCATGTGACTGATGGCATGAGGCTGCGACTGATATCGAAGTTAGACAGAATGTG
>JBALXF010000090.1:0-8831 GCA_036961085.1 Psychromonas sp. | reverse complement strand
CTGATGGTATCTTGCACGTATCTGCTAAAGATAAAGATACAAACCAAGAGCAAAAAATTACTATCAAATCTAGCTCTGGTTTATCTGATGAAGAAATTCAACAAATGGTTGATGAAGCAGAAGCAAATGCTGAGTCGGATAAGAAATTTGAAGAAGTTGTTCAATCACGTAATCAAGCAGACGCAATGGTACATTCAACGCGTAAGCAAATCGAAGAAGCTGGTGATGCATTAGCAACTGACGAAAAAGAAAAAATCGAAGCAGCAATTACAGAACTTGAAGAAGCATCTAAAGGCGAAGATAAAGAAGTTATTGAAGCTAAAACAGCAGCACTTGCTGAAGCGGCTCAAAAACTGATGGAAATCGCACAACAAAAAGCACAAGCAGAGCAAGCAGGCGGCGCAGAGCAACCTCAAGAAAATGCTAAGCAAGATGATGATATTGTTGATGCTGAATTCGAAGAAGTTAATAAAGACGAGAAAAAATAATTTATTAACTCATTGAGTTTCAATAAATTAGTCTTTAACTAAATAATGCGGGTTATGGAATTTTCCATAATCCGCATGTTTGTTTTAAATTTTCAGTGAGATTTGAGAAAGATAATGGCAAAACGTGATTGTTATGAAGTACTTGGCGTAACTAAAAGTGCGACAGAAAAAGAAGTAAAAAAAGCGTATAAACGTTTAGCAATGAAGTACCACCCAGATAGAACTAAGGGTGATGATGCGCTAGAGGAAAAGTTTAAGGAAGTAAAAGAAGCTTACGAGATTCTTAACGATCCTCAGAAAAAAGCAGCGTACGATCAATATGGTCATGACGGTGTTAATCAAGGTCATGGCGGTGGTGGATTCGGCCAAGGTGATTTTGGTGATCAATTTGGCGATATTTTTGGTGATATTTTTGGTGGTGGTGGTCGTCAACAACAACGAGCACAGCAAGGTTCTGATCTACGCTACAACATGGAATTAACGCTTGAAGAAGCTGTAAAAGGTATTTCCAAAGAGATTAAAATCCCAACCCAAGTTCATTGTGAACAGTGTAATGGTAGTGGTGCTAAAAAAGGCACAGATTCCAAAACATGTAGCACTTGTCATGGCCAAGGCCAAGTACAAATGCGTCAAGGTTTCTTTGCTGTAAACCAAACTTGTCCTACTTGTAGCGGACAAGGAAAGATCATCACTGATCCTTGTCATAAATGTCATGGACATGGTCGTTATGAAAGTAGCAAAACACTTTCAGTTAAAATACCTGCTGGCGTAGATACGGGTGATCGTATTCGTTTAAGTGGTGAAGGCGAAGCCGGAGAGCATGGTGCACCTTCAGGTGATTTATATGTACAGATGAATGTACGTCAGCACGAAGTATTTGAGCGTGACGGCAATAATCTTTATTGTGAAGTACCAATTAGCTTCACTGACGCTGCACTAGGTGCTGAAATCGAAGTACCGACACTTGATGGTTTAGTAAAACTGAAAATACCAGCAGAAACACAAACGGGCCGTATGTTCCGTATGCGTAATAAAGGTGTTAAATCGGTTCGCAGCCACAGCACAGGTGATTTAATGTGTAAAGTGACAGTCGAAACACCGGTTAAGTTATCAAGTAAACAGCGTGAATTGTTAAAAGAATTTGAAGTGTTATGTGCATCAAGTTCAAAAAAACATAAACCAAAATCAGATGGTTTTTTATCAGGTGTAAAAAAATTCTTTGATGACTTAAGCAGTTAAGTATTTATTATATTTTTTAATAACCTAAAAATGCCACCTTATTAAAGGTGGCATTTTTGTTTACGGCGTCTTTGTATCGCTATCTACCGAGATAAATGAAGCGCGGACATTACATCCTTTTTACTAAATGCAGTTAATTAAAAAAAATATAAATATTTTTTATTTTGCCCTTTAAAAATAGTTTATGCTCCCCATATATTTATATATCGTTAAAAGTAAGTGATTAGCAAATCAAACAATGAGCAAATCAATTACTTATTACTAGGGTCTCCCTTTCATTAATTTAAGAGAATAAACATGTCTGAATTACAACTGAACACTCAAGAACAGCAAGCAAGTTACGGTATTGGTCTACAAATGGGTGAGCAACTTGCTTCTAACCCTTTTGACGGTTTAGAAATTTCTGCTGTTTCTGCTGGTATTGCTGATGCATTCGCTGGCGCAGAAAGTAAAGTAACTCAAGAACAATTACAAGCTGCTTTCCAAGTTATCTCTGCACGCATGCAAGTTGCAGCAGAAGAGCAAGCTAAAGTTCTTGGCGCAGCTGGCGCAGCTTTCCTTGCTGAAAATGCAGCTAAAGAAGGCGTAACAGTAACTGAGTCTGGTCTTCAGTTCGAAGTAGTTGCTATGGGTGAAGGCGAAAAACCAACTGCAGAATCTACAGTAAGTGTTCATTACCACGGTTCTTTAATCGACGGTACTGTATTTGATAGCTCTGTTGAACGTGGTCAACCTGCTGAATTCCCAGTTGGTGGTGTTATCGCTGGTTGGACTGAAGCATTACAACTAATGCCTGTAGGTTCTAAATTCAAACTAGCTATCCCATCTGAGCTAGCTTACGGTGAACGTGGTGCTGGTGCAGCGATTGCTCCACACGCAACGTTAGTATTTGATGTTGAATTATTAGAAATCAAATAATTTAGTTTCTAAATTATATCGATTTTAAAGCCCTTAACTTGGAAACAGGTTAGGGGCTTTTTTGTCGCTATGATAAAGCCGTATATTGTTTTAATGGGTTTTATTTATCTTTCTCATGGTGGTTTTTAGGGCATTGATAGGCTTGTCCAAATATAGTCACTGACGTTGCAAATCCCATGTTGCTGTGTGCATGCACTGAATTTGCTTCGACATTATTCGCTTCATTTTTCAAATCATTCATTGCACCTAAGGTCAGGTCTTTATTAGAGATAAATAAGTAATCATACCAGTGCCCTTGAGTACCAACGATCTCAGTAATAAATAGGCACTCTTGCACCTGTTGATAATCTTCAAATATACGCACCTTTTCAGCGCCATCATCGATCTCATTGGGCGCAACCAAGCTACATCCTGATAATGTTAAGCAAAAACACAAAACCATTTTTTTATGCATTGTAATAAATTTCCCTTTTTAAGCTGTGGTTACAATATTGTTTGGATGTAATTGCTCTTTTACTATTAAGTAATAAATAAAATATAGGTTATTCATTATGTTAGGTCTAATTGTAATGAGCGTTAGCGATAATTCTATAGAAGTAATATTAAACCCATAAAACCCAGATAATAAAAAATATCAGAGAGGTCTGATGTAGTGTATCGCACTCGATAATTTCATGTAGGTGTATTGATGGCTTTATAGCGGTGAGATGATCTTATTAATAGGGCTTGACGTTTTAGATTATAACCCCCTTCTAACGATTCATTAGGAGGGGAATTGCAGTACTAATTAGTTCAATCGATTTACGATTGCTTCGACTAAAATAGATGCATTTTTTGCAGCTGTTGGTAGGTATTCTTCAAATGAAAGTTCAGATTTTTTACCCGCGATATCTGATAAAGAACGAATGATCACAAAAGGCACTTCAAATTGATAACATACCTGTGCGATTGCAGCGGCTTCCATTTCACATGCCGCCATAGTTGGGAAGTTATTAAGCGCAATCTCAGCTTTAACTGGGTCTGCCATAAATATATCACCAGTACAGATTAAACCTTGGATGATTTTTAGACCTTCTATGCTTTGTGCTGCATCTTGAGCGACATCAATCAGATCTTTATTTGCTTCAAATGCAGCTGGTAGTTGTGCCATTTGGCCAATTTCATAACCAAATGCAGTTAGGTCTACATCGTGAAAGCGCACTTCAGTAGAGATAACGATATCGCCTACATTAAGCTCAGTATTATAGCCACCTGCCGATCCTGTATTAATAATACGGTCCGGGTTAAATTTTTCTAATAATAAAGTAGTTGCTACAGAAGCGGCAACTTTACCGATACCTGATTTAGTCAATATAACGTTTTTACCATTTAATTCGCCTTGGTAAAATTCACAACCTGCAATGACAGTTGTAACCATATTCGTTAACTTTGCTTTTAAGATGCTAACTTCTTCATCCATTGCACCAATAATGCCAATTTTCATGATATCTACTCTGTGAAATTAATTTAAGCTGTGAATGCTAACATAATCTTACTTATATAGGCACTCAATGGTTTTTTTGTGCCACTAATCTGTGTAAAATCTTGAGTTATTACCTATTGAATCATAACGATCAGGAATCCTGAAATGAATGCACTACTTGAAGATTTAAAAGCGCGAGGTTTAGTTGCGCAAACAACTGCAGATGAAGAATTACATGAACATTTATCAAGTGGATGCAAAACGCTTTATTGTGGTTTTGATCCTACAGCAGATAGTTTACACATTGGTAGCTTAGTTCCCCTATTAACATTAAAACGTTTCCAGGAAGCTGGGCATAAGCCATTAGCTTTAGTTGGCGGCGCAACGGGTTTAATTGGTGATCCCAGTTTTAAAGCGGCTGAGCGTAAATTAAATAGTGATGATATTGTTGCAGATTGGGTTGGTAAAATTAAAACTCAAGTTAGCGCATTTATCGAATTTGGTGACAAAGAAAATTCTGCAGAAGTAGTAAACAATCTAGATTGGATTGGAAAAATGGATACTATTTCATTTTTACGCGATGTAGGTAAGCATTTCAGTGTAAATGCAATGATCCAAAAAGAGTCTGTAAAACAACGTATTGACCGTGATGATTCTGGTATTTCATTCACTGAATTTACTTACATGTTATTACAATCATATGATTTTGCTGCATTAAACAAAGCAAATGGCTGTTCTTTACAAATCGGTGGTAGCGATCAATGGGGTAATATTACTGGTGGTATTGATCTTACACGTCGTATGAATCAAGAGAAAGTGTTTGGTTTAACCTTACCGCTTGTTACTAAGTCTGACGGTACTAAATTCGGTAAAACTGAATCAGGTACAATTTGGTTAGATGCAGCTAAAACATCACCTTATGCATTTTTCCAATTCTGGATCACGACATTAGATGCTGATGTTTACAAGTTCTTACGTTTCTTTACTTTCTTATCAATTGAGCAAATTGACGCGATTGAAGAGAAAGATAAAACTATTCAAGGCCGTCCTGAAGGACAAGGTATTTTAGCGCAGGAAGTTACTCGATTAGTGCATGGAGAAGCCGGACTTGCTTCAGCACAACGCATCACTGAAGCATTATTTTCTGGTGATTTAAGTACGTTAAGTGAATCAGATTTAGTGCAATTAGCACAAGATGGTTTACCAACTACTGATGTTGAAGAAGATGAAAAGTCACTGGTTGAGTTATTAACTAGCTGTGAATTAGCAAAGTCTAATAAAATGGCTCGTGAATTTATAAAAAATGGCGCAGTAATGGTCAACGGTGAAAAATCAACAGAAACGGAAGCTGTTTTAACTAAATCAGAAGCATTATTTGGTAAATACACTGTCATTAAACGTGGTAAACGTTTATTTAATCTATTTGTATGGAAATAGTTAATGATTAAAGTAAATAAGATATTAGGGATGATTGTTTTATCTACCTTAGCGAGTAAATCAATTGCAGAAAACAATGAGGTCGATTTTAGTGATCCAACCTCAGTTTATTCTCAAGCCGGAATTTCAGCCGGCACCGAAGGTGTTGATGTAAACGTTGGTTATGGTGGCTATTTAGGCGGTTTTTACAAACATAAGTTAACGCTTGAAGCCAAAAATGATTGGGATTACTTCAATGTTGATTACATGTTATTCAACACTGCGAGTGATACAGGGTTTTTATTCGATAGTACCTGGAGTCAGGAATATCGAGGTAACTCTGTAGATAAAGCCTCTATTGGCGTTATCAAAAAGCTTGCTTTTGCTGGCAATAAATTGCATGTTTATCCATCACTTAACTTAGGCTTAATGTGGGGAGATGAGATAAGTTCAACCACATATTTAGAGGTTGATGCGCCTATTACTTACACTATCGATAAATTATGGGTTGGTGCAACGCCTAGCTATATTTATTCGATGAAAGGTGAAAATGTTAAAGAGTTTGAAACAACTTTTGATGTTGGTTACCACATAGCACCGGGTGTTGGTATTTCTGCTCATGTTAATTTGGATGGTGATGTGTGGGCCGATTTTAGATTCGCATTCTAATTAGCCACATAATTTGAATCAAGCTTAATAAACCGCTGTGTATAAACATTTACACCGCGGTTTTTTATTGCGATTGCAATTGCCTTGTGAAGGTTGATCTAGCCAGTAATAGTGAAACTGTGAAGGTATGCAAATTCTTCTGATATAAACACATGAATTAATTATCTTTAATTGGACTGTGCGCTAATATGAGAAAATGTTCCTCTCGTTATAGATATTCCTATGCTTAAGCTGTTTTTACTTTTTCCTGTTTTTATGTTGTGTGCGAGTCCCATACAAGCTGCATTAAATGAATCAACTAAACCCAAACAATTAACAGTTTTTCTAGAGCAAAATTTACCTTATTCAGGCTTTAATTCACATTTAGATTCACAAGGTTTATTTGTTGATTATTGGTCAGCATGGTCTAATTCTACTAATATTCCGGTTAAATTTTCTGCTTATCAAAATGAAGATGTCGAACAGTTATTACAATTGAATAAGCCCGCGGTATATAGCGCAATTGATGCACCGCTTAATTTATCTGCAGCACTAAAAAACGCCCCTTTAATCGCTTTTAGTAGTGATTTTTATTACTTTTCGAATGCCCAACAAAAAATTAATTTATCTCTTTTTGAAAAACAAAATACGCTTTTTGTTGGGGGGCTATTACCTGAAGCCAGTCAATTACCCGTTTTTGTTAATATGCCGAATGTTATTTATAAAGAATACCCAGGTTTATTTGAAATAATCATCGACATTTACCTGCAAAAGATTGATGCGTTGGTTTTATTCTCAGGAGAAGATAAATCGCTTACTTTAAGCGAACGTTTTTTGACTTTCTTCCTAAGCAAGACCTCACTTAGTTCGGAACTTAATGAATTGCTTGTTTATACCTCGCAAGAACAACAAGAATTGTTAGAGTGGATTAACTGGGGAGGGGAACTGGAGGGGATGAAAGGGCAAGCATCGATTTCAGTATCGAATAGCAGCTTACCTTTATGGGGCGTTTCCAGTGCCTTATTAAGAAATCTATTACTGTTTTTTACTATCATTTTAGTACTGTTTATTTACATACGCTCGAAGCGTATGAAAGACAGCCACTTTAAAGATTTAGTTGATTATTCACCAAATCCAATCTCTATTTTATCATTAGACGCGAGTAAAATATTCCATATTAATGAGCAAGCAAAGGCTTTGCTTGCCACTCAGAAAAAAGGCAAAGGTTACAGTTTTAAAAATACTGAAAATCAGACCATAATAGAAAGGGTGATCACTCAAGAGAGCCATCAAACGACGCTCAAACAAATATTGATACGTCTGCACGGTGAAGATAAGCAATTAGATATTGAGTTATCGGCAAGGCGGATTCATTATAAGGGACAAAGTTCATGGCTTTGTTATTTAAAAGATGTAACCGCTTTATTATATGCAGAAAAAAAACTGCTGGAAGAGCGTGAAACGCTTAGTAAAATACTTAATGCCATTCCTGAGCAAGTTTCAGTAAAGTCAGGCACAGGTACTATCTTAAGGTGTAGTAAAACTTGGGCTGATGTTCATAACAGCAGTATTAGTAATGTGATTGGAAAAAATGAAGATCAAATATTGTCAGCTGAGGAATTAAAAAAACACATCGAGCAAGATACATTAGTTTGGCAGGGAGAAACATCTAGTGCACAACAGTGGTTCGAGCGCGAAGGGCAGTGGAGTCTGTTAAATACTAATAAATATCCTCTATATAATAAAACAGATCAAGTATTTGCTATGTTAACTATCGATACGGATTTAACCCAATCACATAATTTAAGCAATGCATTAGATGTTGAAAAGTCACAAAGGCAGCAAGCTCAGTTAGAAACTGACCAGCAAACGGCCTTGTTGGGATCTGTGATGAATGCGAGTAAAGATGCAATTATGGTGATCGATAATAATGGTTTAATAATTGCGGTTAATGCTTTTTTTGCTAATTTATTAGAGCGAAGTGATAGTGATTTAATAGGCTTGCAAATAGCAAGTTTTTCAAACTTGCAAACATCTGATTGGCTTATCAGGGACAACCAACAGGCATTAACCTCAAAGCATGTTATTGGTTTCACGCAAAAAATGTTTATTGATGGACAGGACGCCTATTTCTATATCCAGAAAACATCATTTCACATTGCTAATACTGAGCAACAACAACTGGTTATATTAGTGCAAAAAATTAATCATGAAAAAAGTTTAATCGAAGCTATTCCTACACCTGTCGAGGAGAACTTACAAACAGAAGTGTTATTGGATAAGTTGACTGGTATATATAACCGTCGTAGTTTTGATATGCAATTTAATGAAACCTGGCAGCAAGCGAGTTTAGAAGATGAATTACTGTCGATAGTGAAATGTAACATTGATGCATTTAGTAAATATAATGCACATAATGGCCAGCAGAAAGGCGATCAAGTATTAATTGATATAGCTGCAGTGCTAAGTGAAAAAAGTGAGGAATTGGGTTGTTCAGTAGCACGTTATCTTGGCGCGGGTTTTATCATCATGATCAAGGGAGGTAATGCAACTAAAGCACTGAAAATTACCGAACAGATATATCAAGCGATTAACGCTTTAAAAATAGATAGAAATGAAACGACTGGGGAGGAGTTATTAACTGTCAGTATGGGGTTATC
>JBALXF010000008.1:1956-19874 GCA_036961085.1 Psychromonas sp. | reverse complement strand
GCCCTCCATCCGGTGACCAACGCAAAACATATTCTTGCGTGCGTTCAACATCAAGCTCTTCGAAGTTCAGTCTGATGCATTGAAGCATCTGAGGGTTGTCGAAGATAATCCTAATAGTCTGTTTTCCTAGTTCGGAGGCTCGCCACCCCGAAACTTTATGAGGCAGTAGTGCGGACTCAATTGGATAAGCATCTTCCTCCGAAGTGACTTCAACCACTGCAAGCTTCTCCATATCCAGCCAGTTATGATCAGAATATACGTTTTGTTGCTGAACTTGATTGATAATTTTTTTACGCATCAGAATACCTTCTAATTTTAAATAAGCTCGATAAATTATATTATTTGCCTATCGCCCACTTAAGCGGGCATAAACACCTCTATTGATGAATTGAGGTGTCTACTAGATCGGATCAACTACATGTTCCGTTTAAAGTTGTTATATTTTCCAGAAATACCCACATTGCGAACACTTAAGTCCATGCTTATAAAAAAACAATGGAAACCCAGCAAAGATGAAAACTAAAAAAGCCGACCTTTTCCCCTTAGTATGAGACTCTACGTTTTGAGAGCCACAATGCGGACAACTTTCTGGCTTAGAGTCACATAGAGAATCAACAGCAGCCGAAAAATCTTCATTAAGGATTTTTATTGCATCTTCCAAATGCACTTCTGGAACAAACAACCTAACTCCTCCCATAGCATCTGAATATAACCACTGCATATTTACAGTATGCTCATCAGCAATGAATGAAGGAATGCCAACACTTTCTAAATTTGCTTTTGCAATGTTTGCATCAAGAGGAAATGAAAACTTTGCCACTACCACTGATTTACTCATGACTCCCTCCTAAAAATAACAGCTTGTTAACTTGCAAAATGTCATATTTCCGGCGGAAAGACGACAGTAATTTGCTTACATGCTTATGTAGATGGCTCAGGTGATTTTTGTATAAAGCTTAAAGACACTACCACGCACACTTCAATCAACTGCGGAACTACGTTTCGGTTTGAGTTAATTTACAGAGGTGCTGCGCACTACACAGAGAAAAAACAATTATACTTAAATTATATTTCCTCTGTGTTTCTCGGTGCTCTCTGTGGTTAGCGCTTATAATGTTTTGATTTTTAAGGATTTAAATTATCTTCTGTTTTCACCTGAGTTAAGTGCATAAGCATGTTTACTTATTAAAATATAAGCTAAGAGTACGTCATTTAAAATGTATATCAAATAGTTAGGCTTTGAAAATGAAATACAAATCATGTAGAAAGGCGACAAATTATCGTGTTTTTTGGTGGAAATACAGCAATTAACTGTTCTGTATATAAAAACATATTTTTTAGTGATTAGAGAAAATAAATAGCTAAGGTGTTAGTGGTTTGAGAAATGAGCGTCAGGTCTTTCATTGTGCATGTTAGAAAACCAGATAAAAACACTGGGCCAGATTAGAGTTCTGACCCTGACGGTTTATTCGCTTGTGCAACACTCTCATCAGTAACGTTGCTGTTATCTTCGAGTTGCCACCTTTCCTAACTAAGCGGTTTCATTGTTAGCATTCGGTCGCCTTAGATGGAAACGCATGCCTGAAAATACGATACCAGACTTGACCAAACTGCTTACTAAGACGACCTGTATTATAGCTTTGACCATAACGGTTACAGATTTCTCTAACCCTAGGTGCTAACTCTGCATATCGGTTTGCTGGTATTTCAGGGAATAGATGGTGTTCAATTTGATGACTTAAGTTACCACTTAATATATGAAACCATTTGCCGCCAGAGATATTACTTGAACCTTGAATTTGACGTAAATACCAATGTCCAGAGCGCGTTTCGTTTATCGCAGAGCTAGGAAACATAACCGCCTTTTCGGTAAAATGACCACAGAAAATAATGGTAAAGGTCCATAGGTTTCGAATCGTATTAGCCATTGCATTACCGGCTAATACATACAAAAACATAGGGCCTGCAAGAAGTGGGAAAACAACATAGTCTTTAATCACTTGCCATTTCATTTTGCTCCATTGATTCGGGTTATTATGAACTAATGATGGTAACCAACCTTTCCCTGCTAGTTTTTCAAAACGCACATTTTGTAATGCAACACCCCATTGAAAAACTAAGGCAAACGCAAGGGTATAAAGCGGTTGTAATATATGCCATTTAGACCAAGGTTGCCCAGCAAACATTCTTATAAAGCCATAGCCAATATCTTCATCATGCCCTTCTATATTGGTATAGGTATGATGTTTGAAATTATGCGTTTCACGCCAGTTTTCACTGGTCGCCATAATATCCCACTCGTAATTTTTACCTTGATAATGTGGGTCACCCATAAAATCGAATTGCCCATGAATCACATTGTGACCGAGCTCCATATTATCTAAAATTTTAGACAAGGCTAAAAAGGCAACGCCAACAAACCATAACCAAGGTAAGAAACTTAAAAATAAGAATCCTCTGCCAAGCACGCCACTATAACGCACTGCACGGTTAATCTTACGGATGTAATGGGCATCTTCTGTTCCAATGCGTTTTTTGACGCTCACTTTGAGTTGATCAATTTCTTCAGCAAAAGATTCAATTTCAGACTCTGATAACGTCCTGTAATTGGGATTCATTATAGCTCCAAGGTAATATTACTAATGGCCGTGTGCATGCAGGGTTTAAACATCGCATTATCTTCAGCATGGATACGTTGGTCTTGCTGGTCCTGTACTAAGCCACTGATTTTTTTACAGGTACAAGTATTACAAGTGCCTCGACGGCAACCACTTGCTATCGCGACACCCGCTTGCTCAAGAGCTCGCAATAAATTGACACCACTGGCAATAGTGACACTGCGATGCTGTTTACTGAGGTTTACTTGCACTGGCATCCCCGCTGTCGCAGTGGCAAATACCGGTGAAAATGATTCAAATGAGAAATGATTAACCCAAGGTTGTAAGCGATCTCGCAATTGACTTACGAAGCCATCACTTCCACAAGCAAACGCTTCAAAATTAGGTATGCGGTTTTTTAAATCTTCAAACCATGAAGACGATTCAGCCAATAATCTTGGCGAGCCATCTTCATTTCTTTCGATAAATTCAGTCTCAATAACATGTAAGCGAAACCAATCATTTTGACTTGCCAATTTTTTCAGACGCTCAACAAAGGCAAGATCTTTTTCTGACTTGCCCCAATACATTAATTCAACAGGGAGTGTCCTATAACTGCCCGCCCATGCTTCGAGCATACTGATAATCGGCGTGATCCCAATACCACCAGCCAAAAAAAGCGCCGGTTTTTGATCAAATTTGGCTATTGAAAGATCACCATAAACATCGCCCAAGTAAAGCAACATTCCAGGTTTGGCATGCTGATTTAAATACCCACTCACTTGTCCTTTATTAACCAAGCGTGTGGTGATCCGAAAAAATGCCCCTCTGACACTTGATACTGAATAACTTCGTTGCAAACGGCGTCCGTTGATTTCAACACCCAGATTAATGTGTTGCCCTGGCTGAATACCTTGAAAATTTGCATTGGGTTTTAGCCACAATGATACTGAATCGCTGGACTCTTGGACCACTTTAACAACTTTAGCAATCGACTCTCGGCGTCTGCTTAACAATGCAAATTCTTCACACCAAAAGTCATACACTTGCTCCGGTAAAATCATGTCTCTAGCTGATAACAAAATACTTTTTAACTGACTCATATTGCCTTCATTTTTAACACTTATAAACCTAGTGTATGCTTTTATATACACTTGTCTATTAATATGTTTTGAGACAGTTTCTACTTTATGAGGTAAGATTATCGCCTGCTCTTCAGCCAAGGATAAAACGTGGACCTAGTAATCCCCCCTCAAAAGCGTTCGCTTGGCCGTAAAGCGACAATTAGCAAACAAGATATTATTGCCGCAGCAATGCGCTTAATTGGCCCAAATCGAAGTATTTACTCTTTAAGTTTACGCGAAATAACACGTGAAGCAGGTATTGCTCCGAATAGCTTTTATCGCCATTTCGACAGTACTGAAACACTTGCAATTTGTGCGATAGAATTAGCGGGTAGTACCTTACGAACACTTGTTGGCGATGCACGCTTCAAAGCATCAGAACTAAACATAGGTATTGTACGGATGTCGGTTGAGACATTTTTTCAGCAGTTGTACGCTGATGGGCAATATTTACCCTTATTGCTCAGGGAGGGAATTGTAGGCTCAGATCATTTTAAACAAGCTGTTCGCAAACAGTTAGTTTATTTTGAACAGGAATTGGCCGAAGATTTAAAGGCTATGGCTAGAAAAACCGACCAACAACTCAACCGTCCAGATTTAGTGGCTTCAGCTATTACTCGATTAGTTTTTTCGATGGGCTCAGATGCCCTAGATATGCCAAGAGCCCAGCATGCAGAGCTCATTGATAATATGGTTATTACGATTAAAATGCTGATAACAGGCGCTTATGTGTCTAATAAAACGAATTAAAATTATTCACTAAAAATATTTATAACATCGAGTTCCAAGTATAAATCAGTAGCCAGATAATCAAGAATGCCCAGTAAAAATGACATCAATTGATCCCTCCTACTGACCTATTTTCTTAAAAGGTTTCCGCCTAGATGATATAAACATTGGTTTATCTTTTACGATAAATACCCATAAGTATGTCTTTGAAAACAAGGTACCATTATTATCATTTACTATTCGCTGAACTCTTTTTGTTTAAGCATTGTCATTACCCTAAATGTGCAAGATATGAATTTAGCAAGCACCCGCAAGGCATTTCCTCTTCGTGAATCAATTATTTAGAGTTTGTTGATTGGAATGAATGGGTTATTTGAGATGATAAACGTGGCTCGCTTAGTGTATACCCAGCCTACTTAGGACGCTCGGTCTAGATGCTGAAACTTGGTTGAAATTAGCAGTGGTTTTGGTGGAAATCACTTATTATTTTCATGGCTATAAATTTATGAAATTTTGTTTTTTTTATTATATTATCGATGGATAATAGAATCTGTTATTTAACGGTTCGATGTCGATAAGATAAGGAAATCTTAATGCAAATGCCTCAATCACGATCCAATCAACTACTCATTTTATTGGCGTTATCAACTACATTAAGTGCATGTGGTGGTGGCGGTTCAGCTGATGAAAATGATATTACAGCCCCCTCTATTAGCAATGTTTCACCTACAAATGGGGCGACGGGTGTATCACGTACGGCTCCTATTACAGCGACGTTCAATGAAGATATGGTCGCTATCTCTGTAGACAGTTATAGCTTTACCTTGAGTAATAACAGTAATACTGTGCCTGCTACTATTAGCTTAAACAGCCGCAATGTTGCCAGTCTTCAGGCTAATTCAACGCTGAGTAAATTGAGTCGCTACACGGCAACATTAACCAGCGCTGTAACAGACCTGGCTGGTAATGTGCTGAATGAAAATTACTCTTGGAGTTTCACTACCGAGGATGGTAACTGGAACAACCCGACACCAATACAAAGCGAAGCTGGTGATGGGTACCTACCCCAAATCGCTATCGATAATAGTGGCAACGCTCTGTCAGTGTGGATGCAAGGTGATGATATTTGGGCTAATCGTTATAGCGGGGTTAATGGCAGTTGGGGTACTGCAACAACAATAGAGACTGAAGCTCAGTGGGCACATTCCCCCAAAATTGCCACCGACAGCAACGGCAACGCTTTGGCAGTCTGGGTGCAGTCTCACGGCTCTGAATTTAGTATCTGGGCTAACCGTTTTAGTGTAGATACTGGTAGTTGGGGAGAGGCGGTACTGATTGAGCTGATTGCTAACAATGCGTATCTCCCCGAAATTGCAGTCGATAGCAGTGGTAATGCTTTGGCTGTTTGGTCTCAACAGAATGATATCGGGGGAGCATATAATACTTGGGCCAACCGTTATAGTGCGAATACTAATAGCTGGGGTGAGGCTGAAATGATAGAGGAAAGCACTGGCGATGCAAAGTTCCCTAAAGTTGCTGTAGATGATAACGGCAATGCCGTGGCAGTCTGGCATGAAAGGGAGAGTTCGGAATTTATAATCTGGGCCAACCGTTACAATGTAAGTAATGATAGCTGGGGTGGAGCGGAGCGCATTGGCGGTGGCGGTGACAATGATCCACACCCTTCAGGGAGCACCATTTTTCGTGTTGAATTTACCCCAGAGATTTCCGTTGATGGTAACGGTAATGCGCTGATTGTTTGGTCTCAAACAGATGGTACGCAGGACAATATCTGGGCAAATCGCTTTAGTGTAGCCAATGATAGTTGGGGGACAGCTACAATGATTGAAAACGATGATGGCGATGCGAGACGCCCTAAAATTAGCGTCGACAGTAGCGGTAACGCTTTAGCTATTTGGTATCAATCTGACGGTTCACTAGACACTACTCGATTTAATTATTATAACGTGGCCGATTCAAGTTGGGGCACTGCAGCACTAATTGAGACAGATGCTGGGCATGCTTATTATCATCAAATCACGCACGACAACAGTGATAATGCGCTTGCGGTCTGGCAGGAAGCTAATAGTGGAGTGTTCAGTATCAAGGCTAGCCGCTATAGCGCGAGCAAAAATAGCTGGGAAGCCTCTGTCTTGATAGAGGCTGAGGCGGGAGGAGCGGAATTTCCCCAAATAGCTATTGACGGTAGCGGCAATGCCATGGCGGTCTGGGAGCAAAATGACGGTTCACAAAATAGTATCAGGGCCAACAAATTTGAATAGCTATTCAAATAGAGCAGTCGATATGGTTATGCCATAGTCACTACATTGTTTATTTTCCTCTAATAATAAACCCGATCTAACTCTTCGCATCGGGTTTATTATTACCAAATTTACTAATTATCTGGCTCTGTTCCAATATACTGTTGTTATCCATACATTTGGCGGGCTCACCCATTAGCAAGATCTGGTCAAGCTGGTATGCGATTTCCCTTATTTTTTAGCAAGTATTAAAACGGTACATGGAGTACTAATTTGTTGCTTATTAATACACACGTAAAAATCATTATGATGGAGTCAATATGCACCTGTCGCCCATCTGAATTATAGCGGTATAGTCATGTGCAGACTGAAGACTGGAGATAGCCACCACATCGAAACAAGTGAGGTAGAATAGGCCGCAATAGGGGCACAGAGATGGGGGCAACTATAGTCGATCTTGCTCCACTCAAGTACACACAATATTATTTATTCTCTCAACACTACTGGTAAAATCTGATAGTAGCTTTTTAAACTCACTCGTTGGCATAATTTTAGTTTTCATTAATTCTCTCAGTTTATCGCCATCGGGGTGTTTTTCTCGGCGTTTATTAGTAAGTACATCATTATATAGCTTATTGTAAGTTGAATTTTTATTAGCTAGATTTTCCTGTTCATCGTTATCTAACTGTAACCACCTATTAACTTTTTCATTTGTGTATACTTTGCTAGGTGAATCTTTTAATAATAACTCTACTGCCAGTGAATTTTTTAAGATATATGCAAGTTGGTCATCCCTAGATAAATTTGCAACATCCTGCATTTTTGGATCGATTGTAGTAATCAGCGCGGTTAAATCATTTTGCCACTTAATTTTAGCAAAAGAATACTTTTCATATTTTGAAAGTAAACAGGTATCCGCACAGGCATAACTTGAGCAGAATAAAATTAATAGGGGTAAGATAAAACGCATGAATATCCTTATGTAATGAAGGCCATGTTAAAAGCGAGTCGGCGCCTGTTGAATTTTTTATTATGCAGTTTGCTCCATAAGTTCGACTCGGTTGCCAAATGGGTCTCGAATATCAAAGCGTTTATAACCCTCAATTTGAGTATTCTCGTAGATTTTAATACCCAACTCATCAAATTTAGCCTTGCATTCGTCAATGCTTTCAACATTGTAAGCGACATGAGATCTTGAATTGCTACGATGATCATTATTTT
This sequence comes from Psychromonas sp., assembly GCA_036961085.1. Classification (GTDB taxonomy): domain Bacteria; phylum Pseudomonadota; class Gammaproteobacteria; order Enterobacterales; family Psychromonadaceae; genus Psychromonas. The sequence goes on along the minus strand of JBALXF010000008.1, from coordinate 11,942 downwards.
CACAGCCAAGATGTAGTTGAAGTGTCCCCAACTTAAACCATAGTGCACCCGTTGCTTTGAGTATTTCTGGTTTTTCAAGTTCCACCAGCCCCAAAACACCGCTATAAAATTCTCTTGCTTGCTGTTCTGCACCGAACGGAATAGTGACTTGAACATGGTTTATATTTTTTATCATAATTATCCTTTTACGATTGCCACATAACGACTTGTACTATTTTGCTTATCCCACTATTTAGCAATACTACAAAGCTAGCTGAGATTAACTAAAAGGCAAAAGGCAATACCTGAACCTATTGTTTGCGTCATAAATAAGAAACGAACCACCACTTACGAATCAGGCAGAATTATTAAGAAACTTTTGTTTCATAAAATCGATAAACACTCGGTTTTTATATGGCAGGTATTTACTTTGCACATACTGTAAACAAATATCACCTTGGTAACTCCCTGTTAACAGCCAATCTTCCAATAATGGAATGAGTTTCCCCGTTTCAATACCCTGTTGCGCGATATAATCAGGTAAAGAACCAACACCAAAACCCTGTTCAATAGCATCTCTGCGCATTTCACTGTGATTAATTAGATATGATCCCGTAACTTGTACTGTAGTTTTTTGATTTTTATTACTAAATCGCCAACGACTATCAGCCATATTTTCGCCTAAGCATATGCATGCTAAATTTTTTAAATCATCGGGGTGTGATGGTAGCGTGTGTTTGGATAGAAAATCAGGGCTAGCACACACCACATTTTCAACATGCCCAAGTTTGACGTTTACCAAGGCTTCAATGGGGTTATCATTAATATGAATCAAGAAATCTACACCGTCATGGATAGGATCTAAAATACGGTCGGATACTTTTAAATGTAACTGAATATCTGGGTAGCATTTCAAAAAATCAACAAACAGTGGCCTTAATACTTTATTGGCTAGTGATTTTGGTGCTGCTACTCTCAATAACCCACTAACTGTAGATGTTGCAGAGCGACTAGCATTAACAGCGTGATCCGCAGACTCAACCATCTGCTTACAATAATTAAACGTTATTGTCCCTGACTCCGTTAATGCCAGTTGTCGTGTAGTACGCTGTAATAGTTTGATGCCTAATGCATCTTCTAATCGGCTAATTTGACGACTCACTGCTGAAGGTGTTACCCCAAGTTTTTTTGCCGCTTTACTAAAATTTTTCTGTTCAACAACAGTGACAAAAATAGCCATATCGGACAATAAAGGGATTAATTTATTTGTGTCCATGAAGCACAAGTCCTTTTACAAATAGGTGTATTGTTTTAAATAACTCATAAATTAACATAGCTGTATTGTAATAAATGAGTTACTGCGAGCAAACATCGAATTGTAAGAGGTGAATATGGAATTATTAATAAATACTTATATAGCAGAAATTATCGCGGTGAGCACAATTGCTATTTTTATGGCTATGTTACCTGGTGCTGACTTTGTGATGGTGACGCGTACGAGCATCTATAATGGCCGTTTGGCGGGTTTATATATGAGCTTAGGTATGTGTTTATCTGTTTGTGTTCACGCCAGCTATTCAATTGCAGGATTAGCAGTAGTGATTGCAAATTCAGCATGGTTATTTTCGGCAATCAAATATTTAGGTGCCGCTTATCTTATTTATATTGCTTGGCAGTTATTAACAACACACGAACTTTTAAATAAAGACCAAAACAATCTAACCACTCAAATGTCCCCCTTTATGGCATTACGTTTAGGTTTTACTTGCAATATATTAAACCCCAAAACATCTATCTTCTTCTTAAGTATTTTTACTCAAGTGGTGTCGATAGATACGCCGCTAATAATACAAGTAAGTTATGGATTAATAATTATGTTGGCACATTTTATCTGGTACAGCGGTGTTACTTTACTGTTATCACACCCAAACATACTACCTCGTTTCAATCGACATAAACAAAAAATTGATAAAGTAGCAGGGTTTGTATTGATGCTAATTGCTATAAAGCTCACATTAGTGAGTTATGTTTAAGTAAAAATATCTGCTTGTATGTTGATTGTGATAAACAATTTACACCCCTTTTATCTCCAAGCTGTCATTATAAATGACAGCCTAATATCTTCTTCTAGCGAACAGTTGACCCAATAAGTAATCAAGAGATTATGTCAACTAAGCGCACTTTGAAGTCAGCCCCGCCGAACTTCATGAGTGGCGGCTTTGGTGGCTGACTTGCCAGTCTTAAAACTTAAGATTGAGTCATTGTGGTCTATACCTCCGGCAAGCTCATTGCTGCCAGTGGCGTTTTATTTCAGAACACTAATTTTTGCCACTTTACTGTCATTAGGAGTTAACGTCTAAATGATGTTTCGGATTAGGTTTTGTATCGATAACGCCCCCGCAAGGGGCTTTGAATAGCTAAAATGAAAGAAATTAGAGGATCAGGTATTTAATTTTAGTAAAGTTGATAAATTCACAGAGTTAAGATTAGAGACCTAAACCTGACGATTCTGAAATACCGTATTGCACCTAGTTGATCCAACTAATCTTTCCATTAATTAATACCTGAGTATTTTGAGCTTGTTATTGTCTTTAAAGCAATAGTGATTAGCGTATTTCCCTATATATAAGCAAGTTAAAACAAGTAATAATGTGTTTAACTTAAACACTGCAACCCTTCCCCTGTTGCCTCGTGTTAAAAACAACCTTCACGTTAATGATGGAATACTGACTTATGATTATTTTGCACGGTTTTGCCGCTAGCAACTATTACAACCTAGTGAAACATGTACTTCTATACAAACAACTGCCATTCCAAGAAAACCTTATTTACGGTGGTAGTGAAGAGTTACTAAAAATCAGCCCTGCTGGCAAAGTACCTGTTATCACAACGACTGAAGGCCTTCATATTTCAGAGTCGAGTGTCATTTGTGACTTTATCGAAGAGACTTACCCAGCATCAAATAATCAGCCGCTATATCCTGAAAATGCAGGAGAACGTGCGGTTGTGCGTCAAATTATGAAAATAGCAGAGCTTTATTTTGAACTGCCAAGCAGACGACTTATACCTTATGCATTTACTCGCACTGCTGTGCCTGAAGAAGTTGCAGCTGAAGTACGCCAAGTATTAAACCGTGGCATTACCGCATTAAGTCGCTTGTGTCAGTTTTCACCTTGGGTTGCAGGTGAACAATTAACCATGGCAGACATCTATCTTTATCACGTAAATACCATTGTCAGCGCTTTTGCCTCTACACAACTTGACTGGGATGTACTTGCTGAAGTACCTGGAATGAAACAGTGGAACGATTCCATGAGTCAATCGGCCATTGCCCAAAAGGTGGAAGCAGATCGTCTGGCCAACATGCCCGAATTTATGCAAAAGGTGAAAGCTCAGATTCTAGCAGCGAATGCCGCCTAGAACTTATCGATAAAAACAACAATTAGAAAATGATTATTACGAACAAAGTATGACCAATACAATAAAGTGATCGGTCAATAAATTACATTATTTGCAGGAGCAACACCCTATGACAGCGTCAAATATTCAACTTATTTCAACCATCAGCGTAGACAATAAATTAACACTATCTTTACAAGACATCGATATGCCACAACCTGGTGCCGATGAAGTCGTTATTCGCCTTGAAGCTGCGCCATTAAACCCGTCTGACTTAGGGGTTATGTTCAGCGCCGCTGATATGACAACAGCGACACAATCAGGCACTGAACAAAACCCAGCCATTACTGCTGATGTTCCAGCTCAGTTTATGGCAGCAGTTAAAACGCGTGTTGGTAAAGCAACACCGGTTGGTAATGAAGGTGCGGGAACGGTTGTAGCAGCTGGCTCATCGCCTGCGGCACAAGCATTAATGGGTAAGACTGTTGCAGTGATTGGCGGTGGAACTTATCGTCAATATATATGTGCCAATGTGCAAAGCTGTTTAGAATTAAAAGAAGGTACTACGGCTAAACAAGGCGCATCTTCTTTTGTTAACCCACTGACAGCATTAGCTATGGTTGCAACAATGCGTGCTGAAGGTCATAAAGCTATCATTCATGCGGCAGCTGCCTCTAACCTTGGCCAAATGTTAAACCGTATTTGTATTGCCGATGGTGTCGATTTAATTAACATTGTGCGTAAAGCAGAACAAGAAACAATGTTACGTGATATGGGCGCAAAATATGTTGTTAACTCAAGTAGTGACACTTTCCTTGCTGACTTAACTGCGGCGATTATTGAAACGGGTGCAACGATTGCGTTTGACCCAATTGGTGGCGGTCAATTAACAAGTGACATTCTTAACTGTATGGAAGTTGCTGTGTCTCGTGATATCAAAGAACACAGTGTTTACGGCTCTGACATTTTTAAACAAGTTTACATTTATGGCGCATTAAACCGTGGCCCTATTACGCTAAATCGTAACTTCGGTTTTGCTTGGGGTATAAATGGATTCTTATTATTCAATGCGCTAGGCAAACTAGGTACTGAAACTGTTATTGCGATGCGTAAACGTGTTGCTGATGAAATCACTACAACATTTGCTAGTAACTACACACATGAAGTGTCTTTAGCAGATGTATTAAAATTACAATCGATAGCTACATATTCAAAACAAGCGACAGGTGAAAAGTACTTAATTACACCTCAAGCTTAATTACAATTCAAAGTATATTTCAAAGGTAATTATTTAATTACTGATTGACTAAAAAGCAGAGAATGATTATCGGACTCTGCTTTTTATTTACTTAACCGTAATAAAAAACAACAACTAAGTTTCAAACCTTATTGTTAAACAGTTATTGGATTCAAAAAAAACAGCCACCATACTAAAAAGTTAGTATGGTGGCTGTTTAGTTTTTAAATTTAGAAAAGTTGATCAATCACAGGGTCAAAACTAAGCACCTGCCCTGTGATTTTCGCATCTGCTAGATTTAATTAGAAACGCATGTTTGCATGTTGGTATAACTCATCGTACTCAACAGCAGTGTGCTGCCATGAGAAGTCTTTTTGCATACCATTGGTTACAATTTTTTCAAAAACAGGTTTATTTTCACGGTATACAGAAGCGGCCCATCTCATTGTGTGAGTCAGTGCTGCTGGGTACAAGTCATAAAGTTTAAAGCCAGTCGCGTTATCAGCATTGCCACCTGAGTAGTTAGTAACAGAATCTTCAAGACCCCCCGTTGCTCTTACGATAGGCACTGTGCCGTATTTCATGCTGTACATTTGATTAAGGCCACAAGGTTCATATCTTGAAGGCATCACAAAGAAATCAGAACCCGCTTCAACCAAATGCGCAAGTCTATTACTGTATCCAATATGACAAGCAAATTTATTCGGGTATATATTCGCGTAGTGAGCTAACGCAGCTTCTTGAGCTAAATCTCCAGAGCCAATAATCGCAAATTGCACATCGTCATACTTCAGCATCTCTTCGACAGACTCAATAAAGACATCTAGGCCTTTCTGAAGAGCAAGTCGAGATACAATACCGTAAAGAGGTACATCAGGACGCACATCTAAACCAAATTCTTTTTGCAACTCAGCCTTACATAAAACTTTACCGCTAAGATCGTTCTGAGAAAAGTTGTAAGGAAGCAATTTATCTGTTTCAGGATTCCACTCAAGCACATCGATACCATTAAGAATACCGCGTAACTTACCTTGAACAGCACGATGTTGCAGTGGGTGCTCTAGGCCAAATCCATATTCAGGTGATAAAATTTCTTCTGCATAGGTTGGGCTAACGGTGCTAACCATATCCGATGTCATCACCCCTGCTTTCAGGAAGTTAATTTGATCGTGGAATTCAAAGCAATTAACATTGAAGTAATCCCAACCAAGGCCAGTCCAATAAAGGTTAGACTTGTTGAATACACCTTGATAACCAATATTATGAATAGTAATGATTGATTTTGTTTCGCTGTAATTTTCGAATGATTTGTATAGGTCGCTTTTTACATAAACGTTACACAATGCAGTATGCCAATCGTTACAATGCAGAACATCAACTTTAATATTTAATGCAAGTACAGCCTGCATGATAGCTCTGCTGAGAAATATAAAGCGCTCAGCATTATCAGTGTATTCAATACCATCCCAATCGTATAAAGTCGGACGGTCAAAAAACTTATCAAACTCAATGAAATAAAATGAAAGGTTATCGCTTATTTTATGTCTTCTAACTTGAGCCCACTCTTCATGCCCTTCACCAAAAGGAACTCCTAGTAGCTCATATACAACTTCAGTGTCATCACATTTCTCAGCCATAACTTGCGGATAATAAGGCATAAAAACTGATACATTGTGCCCATTATCAGCTAGCGCATAAGGTAGTGAGAATGATACATCTGCCAGTCCACCTGTTTTAGCGTAAGGTGCTGCTTCACTTGTTGTCCAAACTATGTTCATTATTTATCCCTAATAATATTAACTAATATATAAATGATGCTGCTTAGTCGCAGTACTCAATGAATGATTTTAACTTAAAGATTACTACAAAAAGTGTGACAGCTAAATGTTTATCTACGACATTCAAACAGCAAAGTGATTCACAACCCATAAAAAACAGTCTATGAATAAAATTTTGCTTAGAAAATTAGAGGGACGGGTATTTAATTTAGAATTTTAGAAAAAATTGATAAATACATTGGGTCAAGATTAAAGACTTGACCCAGATGCTGACCCTGATGATATTTTAGACACCTTTGATTCGATCTAATCCATCCCATGTTGATTCGATAGGATCAAAACCTCTTGGATCTTCTAGACCAAGCTCTTCAACTGTATAATTCATTTTTCCGAAGTTACAGGCAGAGCAAGTGATAATTAAATTCTCTAGGGTATTTTCGCCACCAGCGGAATGTGGCACAACATGATCATATTGTAACCACAAACACTGAAAAGCAGCATGCTGTGAAGAGTTCGTTTTCCCCCAAGGAATTGCATCAGGATACAAGTTATGTAAAAGCTTTCTTGTTTCTGCATGGATCACTGGTATGCCACAAAAACGACAATGATAGCCATCGCGTTTATGTAACTCCCGTTTCATCGAAGCATTAGGCATTCTATTTTTTGCTTTAGGTGCAGTATGTAAAGATACTTGTTTAGTTACATTCACATATGGGCTATTACTCCCCCATACAGACTCAGTCCAATCCCATACTTTAGGATTATTTGCTAATTTAAAAAGCTCTTCAGCAATATCAGTTTGTCCCTCTAAATGGGCAGAAACAGCAGCATCTAAATACTTTGCTACATCATATATTTCATGAATTGGTTCTCTAAAAGATCTTTTAGTTGCCATGAAAATCTCCTTGTTACCTAGCGTCCCACACAACGGAAGCTGTTTAGTTGGCTAAAATGTTTGAGGAACGAAAAATAGCCAACTGTAAATTTTCCGTTTAATTGCCTTGTTAGCATTCTTTACAAAGGAATACGCATGAGAGGCATAGCTATTTCAAATTTTGCTGCAACCCAATAAACAAACATTACAGAAAACCCGATAGACAATGTTGTTAAAGCTCGAAAGAAAGTATTTCTTATTTGAGAGTTTCTTTCCATACGACGAATAAGCTGTTCTTCGTTTGTAAATAATTCATGATGTTTATGCAAAGCGTTATAAGCACGAGTAACGGTCATTTTATAAGTCTGATCAGTGGGATCACTTAATGATTGATCAAGCGAATTACTGAATGTTTCAATATCATCAAATTCGGCTTTTTTGAAATTCAATAAACGCTTAGTCGTGTGATGCATTGATGATAATCCGTCACCTAATGCCACTTCCTTTTTGGGTGTTCCACTACTATATGACACGACTACTCCTTGAATGCTTACGTCCACTTAAGCGGACAAAAATTATTGACTAAAATTGTGTAGCGGAGCGAAACATAGCCAACTGTTTTTGTTCCGTTTAAAGTGCTTATTAGCCATTTAATTGCACTCTCGTAGAGGCACCATTATGTAGCTTGATCTCGAAGACTTCACAGTGAGGATAACTATGTTCTATTAGTTTAAGTATTTCCTCTCTATCTTTATCTTGAACTTTTGAACCAAATGTCACTGAAGTTAGCTCTTCAGGATAAAACAATAAGTCAGAGAATTTCTCTTGATTAGGTGCTGAACGATTAATCATAACTCGCCATTCTTTTTCATAAGACCAATTAATTTCTTTGTTGAAAAAAATGGCTAAACGAGTCTTCTTATTAAGTGCAGGTGATGGACCGTATAGTAGAACATCTAACGCACTTCCGACTACGGGAGGCTCTGCAGTGTAAGATACTTTTTCGGCAGCTAAAAATTGAGTATCTTTTTCTTCGATATGACCAAAACCAAACATGCAACCTTTATGAACATCACCATAGTGTGCCCACATAGTTGCGTTATTTTCATCTTCACTGAGACAAAAACATCTTAATGTGCCGTCATTTTTGGATTCGGTAGTTTTCCGAAGTCTATCACCAATTTCAGATTCACAGGTTGGAATCTTTTTTTCAATATTTTTTAACGCATCTTCTTCAGAATAGAAGAAGATATTTAGCTGCAGTATTTGCAAAAGGATTTGCTTTGTCCATGGCGAATAGGCAGTAAAATCAACAATATTTTTATTGTAGATGAGATCCACTAAAGTCCTAGCATATATTAACCAGGCTTCGTTATATTCAGGTTCTAAACGAGGCATTCTCTGCATCTCATTGACGTCATTAAACTGACAAGGGCTTTGCCAGCGTAATCGACCAGTTTTCAGTACAATTTTAGCTGTATCTAAAGACATATATTTATATAGATTAGTTGGAACGACCACGCATACTCCTGATGGCTAAAATCTTATTAGGTGGAAAAAGTCCGCATTTCCACAAGAACCACGCCACCTAATATTTTAAAATAAAAAGTTAGATTACATTTATAGGCAATACTTTTAATGAGTTATATCATGAAAATATGATACGTCTTGTGTGGTGATATGGAATACTTCTATATTTGTGTTCTAGATACAGGACTTAGTCAGTAAAGTGTAAAGTTGCCTAGAAAACATAAACACCGTAACATTCCTTTATTATCGATTTAGTTAAATAAGAGAATATAAATATGAATGACGTAGCAGATATCATCACTAACTTAGAAGACTTAGAAACCTTTTTAATTGCAGTTGAAACAGGTAGTTTGGGGTTGAACAATGTCGGTGGCGTAGCAATGGCAACGAACAATAAAGATGGTCGTCGCTTTGTTGCAGTGTTAGATGATAAACACCAACTATTGTTATCACGTTGGGTGACTGAAGAAGTATTTAAAACGGGTCAAGACTTAGTGCGTAATGGTACTAATCGTAAGACTCATTGAGCTAGCTGTTCTCGTTTATCGAATTTATAAAAGGGTTAAGACTTTTCTTAACCCTTTTTTATTGCGGGATCATTAAAGCATTAATAATCATTAGTTAAACTTTAATATTTAAGCTTCATTGACCCCGCCCATTTTAGTTGCCTGCTTTATAAATATAGAAATGAATTAATGTAATACTGCCCCGTATTGTTGACACTTAATATGATCTATTTTTGTGCTTTATTCGTAATAATTATTAATTCTACTGTTTAAAGTTTATGAAAAATATTTTAAACGATTTTGGTAATGAGATTTAAGGCTAGTATTTATGATAACTATAAAAAAAAGCGCATTAACATTTCTTGTAATGATCCTAGTAGCAGGTGAAACCATGGCTGGTGAAGAAGCTGAATATTCGGTGGTACTCGAAGATGATAAGTTTGAGTTGCGACAATATGAACCGCACATTGTTGCAGAGACGCTTGTGGATGGCGACTTTGAAGATGCAGGTAGTAGCGCGTTTAAAGCATTGTTTGGTTACATTTCTGGTGATAACAAATCACAACAAGATATATCAATGACAGCGCCCGTGTCTCAAAAAGTGGCTAGCGAAAAAATTGCAATGACCTCTCCGGTTGGTCAACAAAAAACCGCAAATAAATGGGCGGTTAGTTTTATGATGC
>JBALXF010000008.1:0-1946 GCA_036961085.1 Psychromonas sp. | reverse complement strand
CATCTTACTCGCTAGAAACGCTTCCGGTTCCAACATCCCCAAATATTACTCTACGACAAGTGCCAGAACGTTTCATTGCCAGTATTAGTTATTCTGGTTTCTGGAGTGAATCGGGTTACACTGAGAACAAACAAAAGCTAGATGATTGGATAAACAAAAACAACTATACGGTTATCGGTGAACCAGTCTGGGCGCGTTATAATCCACCATTTACACCTTGGTTTTTAAGACGTAATGAGGTGTTAATTCCTATTAAAAACCCAGCGAGTTAAATAACAAAATTGAAAAATTATCAACAGTTAAAATAACTATTTACTAATTTTACCTTACTGTAGAAAAATGAGTTCTGAATTGACTGATAAAGGATTTCTGAAATGAAAAGAGTTTTAGAATAAAGATGTTTTGAAATCATTAATTTTAAAAAGGGATAATATTTTTATATTAACCCTTTTAATTTTGAAACATTAGCTGTTATTAATCTTCAAATATACAGTCCGGTGTGGAGTGCATAATTTCACGCTCCTCCTCGGTCATCACCTCTTCAACATCATCAAAAAGAGGTGTCGATAAGTAGCGTTCTCCAGTATCAGGTAACATCACTAATATTACTGAACCGTCTGGCGCATCTTCAGCCACTTTCATCGCACAGGCGAATGTCGCACCCGCAGAGATCCCACAGAATATGCCCTCTTCTGCTGCAAGTCGTTTAGACCAGGCCACTCCATCGGGACCAGCTACAGGAATCAGTTGATCATAGTATTTATTATCCAGTGTTTCCTGAAGTACCTCTGGGATAAAGTCCGGCGTCCACCCTTGCATTGGGTGTGGTTGCCATGCTGGATGGCTGCTAGCCGGAGAGCCATTGGCATTTCTTTCCTGTGGGGTCCCTGAACCAATAAGTCCAGCATTAGCAGGTTCGGTTAGTACGATCTTAGTTTCTGGTCGATCGCGACGCAACACCCTGCCGATACCCGTCACTGTTCCGCCCGTTCCGTATCCGGTCACAAAGTAATCCAACCTTTGACCGTCGAAATCCTTAATAATTTCCCGCGCAGTGGTATTTTCATGAATTTCAGCATTCGCAGCACTTTCGAATTGTTGTGCAAAGAACCAACCATGTTTTTCAGCAAGCTGCACTGTCTTTTGGTACATCCCAAAGGCCTTCTGTGCGCGTGGGGTCAAAATCACCTTCGCACCAAGAAAACGCATTAGTTTGCGTCGTTCGATTGAAAAACTATCAGCCATAGTGACAACTAGCGGATATCCCTTAACTGCACAGACCATCGCTAGGCCAATGCCTGTATTACCGCTTGTTGCTTCGATAACCGTTTGTCCTGGCTTTAATGCGCCTGAACGTTCAGCTGCTTCGATGATGCCTACAGCTAGTCGGTCTTTGATACTAGAAAGTGGGTTAAAAGCCTCGGCTTTTACATAGACGGTCACATTTTTGGGCGCTATCCGGTTAATCCGAATTACAGGGGTATCACCAATTGTGCCTAATATATCGTCGAAGAGCTCTCCCCGACCATTAGTTTGTCGAACTGTCATTATCTTCTCCTACGTTAAATTCGTAGTCACACGAAATTCTGCTACGCAAAAAAGTAATCTAAGTCATTTGTTTAAATTGAGATAATTATTTTTAAAGCGAAGCAAATAATATTCATCAGTTTTTTACATGCTGATTGTCACATACCGATTATTACATGCAGATTGCTAGACAACTTATAATTATAGGAATGATCCCCCTGCTTTACCAAAAATATTGATATGAAATCTATGATTAATAATATAAAAAAAACGAATTGGATCCGCTATTTATTAGCTATATGTAAAGTGGTTTTTTTAAAAATCAGGATATTACATTTCACTCGGCTTACTAGATTAACCACAAATTCAAGATATAAAATCCTAACTATTGTTATCACTCTTCCCTAACGTTAACCAAA
>JBALXF010000089.1:0-8961 GCA_036961085.1 Psychromonas sp. | reverse complement strand
ACCTTGGATTTTCAATGAAATTAATCACTATCTAACAACGGGAGAGCAGCTTGCTCCACTCGCTAAGATGGAAGTCGCTCATATTTTACTTGCGCATATACAAGCATTACATGCTTTTTATGGCGATGTTATGGGACCGCGAATTGCTAGGAAGCACGTTGGATGGTATTTAAAAGAGCAAGAACAGATAGATAACTTTAAGCGAAAATTCAATGCAATTGATTGCCCATTAGAGCAATTAAGATCATTAGAAACTTATTTAAATCAATAGTCAAAAGAGTTAATAGCCATGTTTGAACAAAATATTTCTTCAGAAGCACTTACAACAACAACTAGTATTCCTGCTACAGGGCAAATAACTCAACGACCACTTCGCGACTCAGTACGTCAAGCAGTGTCAGGTTACGTAGCACAACTTAATGGTCAAGATACTACTGAACTATATGAGTTAGTTTTATCGGAAGTTGAAGCACCAATGTTAGATATTATCATGCAGTACACTCGTGGTAACCAAACTCGTGCAGCAACTATGTTAGGTATTAACCGTGGTACTTTACGCAAAAAACTTAAAAAATACGGCATGGGCTAAGTCCCTGTAATATTTTTTTAAAAAATCTTACAAATATGGTATGGAGTAATTCCCTGCAATATTTAGATATTAATTTAAAATACGGTATCAGTTAAGTCCCTACAATATTATAAATTAATTAAAAAAAGCGACTTTTTAGTCGCTTCTTTTATGTCCGTAACAAAATAGCAGACCCAAGATCGGCATATTACGTTTCTACTTAAGAAAAAAACCACTAATTGAAAAAATAACAGGATTTATTTTCTACTTGCTATAAGCTTCAACCTCTTATTCCCCTTATCCACAGGTACTGTATGCTTCTCTTACCCATTAATGAACAGTTGAAAAATTTACAAGCTTGGCAGCAAAGTGTTTTTTGCATGGCACTGGCCGAGCATAGCATGTTACATTTTCAGCTTTTCTCTGAATCAATTGAAAGTGCACATGATCAAGCTGTTATTAATATTAATCAGTTGTTCTGGGAAAAAATGACGGTGAAGGGAGCAAAAATAAACTTTACTATTCAACAAGAAAACTTTGAAGAAGTTATTCCAGATCCGCTGCAATATGATTTTTATGGTGTTTATCCTGCAGTTGATTACTGCGTGATTATGACTTGTGCATTTAATAGTTTTTTAACTAAATCTGAAGATGAAGCGCTCAATGCTAGCCAAATATCCTTTGCGACTATCGCTAGTTTTCTGGAATTACAAAGTGATACTGAGATTGATGAAGAGATGCTTTTACAGTCTCCGCTTATGCAAACTGAACTTGAATTTCAAAGTACATTGCTTGAAAAATTAGATAATCCCCGCAGCCCAGAACTGATCAAGTCTATTCGCAAGTTTGTTTTAGACTTTGGTGTAACCAATTTAGGCATCGCTTTTAGCGATTAATTGCACTTAAATTTGTGATTTTTAACACATTAAGTAAAATAAAAGAGTTTATATCTTATTTTTACAGGCAAGCTCCTTTACTTAACTAAGGGTCTTGCAATACATTTATTAAGACCCTACTACTATAATAAAATAAAATGGAAATACTAAGATGAATAAAACTCAACTAGTTGCTGATATTGCAGAGAAAGCTGACCTAACAAAAGTACAGGCGAAAGCCGCTTTAGAACAAATCCTTGCTAGCGTAACGGATAGTTTAAAAGATGGTGAACCAGTACAGTTAATCGGTTTTGGTACTTTTAAAGTAAACCATCGTGCAGCTCGTCTAGGTCGTAACCCATCAAACGGTGAAGAGATCCAAATCAAAGCAGCTAATGTTCCTGCATTTGTTGCTGGTAAAGCACTTAAAGAATCTATTAACTAAATCATTTTAGTTTCTTTAGAAAATAAAAAAGCACCCTAGGGTGCTTTCTTAGTTTTTAATCTTGTAGATTAACTGTTGGTATTCAAGCTAGCGTTATTTCTGTTGCTCTCGAGCAATCGCACGGTAACCAATATCGTTACGATGAAACATACCATCCCAACTAATTTGCTTAACTAATTGGTAAGCTCTTTGCTGTGCTTCTGTGACTGTATTGCCTAATGCTGTAGCACAAAGAACGCGCCCACCACTTGTAACAATTTGTCCATCAACGTTAGCAGTACCCGCTTGGAAAACTTTAGTGCCTGCTTCATCTTCTGTTGGTAAACCAGAAATCACTAAACCTTTCTTGTAATCTGCCGGGTAGCCACCAGCAGCCAATACCACACCAATAGCAGCACGTGGGTCAAACTCAGCGGTCATATCTGCAAGTTCGCCATTTACCCCCGCTAAACAAAGGGTCACGATATCTGACTTCATACGTAACATGATCGGCTGTGTTTCAGGGTCACCAAAGCGGCAATTGTACTCAATTACTTTAGGCGTACCGTCAGCCATGATCATTAGACCAGCATAAAGGAAACCTGTGTAAGTATTACCTTCTTCAGCCATGCCTTTAACCGTTGGATTAATAACTAAATCCATAATGCGCTGATACATTTCAGTCGTTACAACTGGCGCTGGAGAGTAAGCCCCCATACCACCAGTATTTGGACCGGTATCACCATCAGCAACACGTTTATGATCTTGGCTTGTTGCCATTGGTACAACGTTCTCGCCATCAACCATAACAATGAATGAAGCTTCTTCACCATCTAAGAACTCTTCAACCACAACAAGGTGACCCGCTTCGCCAAATGCATTACCTGCCAGCATATCTTGAATTGCATCTTCAGCTTCTTGTAACGTCATAGCTACAATCACGCCTTTACCTGCTGCTAAACCATCTGCTTTAATTACAATTGGTGCACCTTTTTCACGAACGTAAGCGATTGCAGGCTCGATTTCAGTGAAGTTTTGGTACCAAGCCGTTGGGATGTCATGACGCGCTAAAAAGTCTTTAGTGAACGCTTTAGAGCCTTCTAACTGTGCAGCACCTTTAGTAGGTCCAAAACAAGCAAGTCCTGCTTCTTGGAATGCATCTACAACACCGATTACTAATGGTGCTTCAGGACCAACAATCGTTAATTCAACGTTATTCTCTTTAGCAAAGTTAACTAGCGCTGCAATATCTTCAACACCGATATTTACATTGGTTACTTTTGTTTCTTGTGCACTACCAGCATTACCTGGAGCAACAAAGATATTTTTAACTTGCTCATTCTGTGCCACTTTCCATGCTAAAGCATGTTCACGACCACCATTACCAATAATTAATACATTCATTCTGTTTCCTCACGTAAGTCAGATCGTCGCCATTGAGCGCTATTTCATCGTCAAAAGTGCTCATTTAAATGACTAAACTGCGCGCTTTTTCCTTGAACTAACGCTCAATGGCTTAGCTCTAACTCACTGCAATTCATAAATAATAACTTTAAAAGATTAACTGTCTTTTTACTAAGTGGTTTAGCTCGCAATCAAGAAGAAAGCACGGAGCTTGCTACTGCAAGTGAGTACTTTCGACGCAGAGTGCGGACTAAAACACAACGTAAAAGCCGATTAATGGCGGAAGTGGCGCATTCCTGTGAATACCATCGCCATACCGTGTTCATCTGCAGCGGCAATAACTTCTTCATCGCGCATTGAACCACCTGGCTGGATAACACAACTAATACCCGCTTCTGCTGCAGCATCAATACCGTCACGGAATGGGAAGAACGCATCCGATGACATCACTGAACCTTCGACTACTAGGTTTTCATCTGCAGCTTTAATACCAGCAACTTTTGCACTGTATACGCGACTCATTTGTCCTGCGCCTACACCAACAGTTGTGCTATTTTTCACGTAAACAATGGCATTAGATTTAACAAATTTAGCTACTTTCCAGCTGAATAATAGATCTTTTAATTCACTTTCAGTTGGTTGACGTTTAGTCACAACTTTAAGGTCATCTAGCCCAACCATACCTTGATCGCGATCTTGTACTAATAAACCACCATTTACGCGTTTGATGTCAAATTCAGTGGTTTTATCAGCCCATTCGCCACACTCTAATAAACGTAAGTTTTTCTTAGCGGCAATGATTTGGGCTGCTGCAGAACTTACTTTAGGTGCGATGATCACTTCAACAAATTGACGAGAAACGATTGCTTCAGCAGTGTCGGCATCAAGTTCGCGGTTAAATGCGATAATGCCACCAAATGCTGAAGTAGGGTCTGTTTTATAAGCGCCTTCATAAGCTTCAAGAATATTGTTTCCTAAAGCAACACCACATGGGTTAGCATGCTTAACAATCACACAAGCTGGCTCTACAAACTCTTTAACACACTCAAGAGCGGCATCAGTATCTGCGATGTTGTTGTAAGAAAGTGCTTTACCTTGAAGTTGAGTCGCAGTAGAAACAGACGCTTCTTGCAGATCACCTTCAACATAGAAAGCAGCGGCTTGGTGACTATTTTCACCATAACGCATATCTTGTTTTTTCTCGAATTGCATATTAAACGTACGTGGGAACTTAGATTCTGTGTCGCCCTCTGTATTTTCACCGTAGCTTGGTACCATAGTACCGAAGTAATTAGCGATCATACCGTCGTATTGAGCAGTGTGCTCGTAGGCAGCAATAGCAAGGTCAAAGCGTGTTTTGTATAACAAGCTACCATCGTTTTGGTTCATTTCCGTAAGAATACGAGAGTAATCACTAGCATTAACCACAATCGTTACATCTTTATGGTTTTTAGCTGCAGCACGCACCATTGTTGGGCCGCCGATATCGATATTCTCAATCGCATCTTCTAATGTACAATCAGGGCGTGCAACAGTTTCAGCAAATGGATATAGATTAACCACAACCATATCAATCGCATCAATGTCATTTTTAGACATAATTGCTTCATCAATACCACGACGAGCAAGAATTCCACCATGAATTTTCGGGTGTAACGTTTTAACACGTCCGTCCATCATTTCAGGAAAACCAGTGTAATCAGAAACTTCAGTTACTTTAATACCATTGTCAGCAAGTAGCTTACAAGTACCACCTGTCGAAAGGATTTCAACGCCTTTTTCAGATAATTCTCGTGCAAACTCTACAATTCCAGCTTTATCAGAAACACTTAACAGCGCACGTTTAATCGGTCGAATATTTTCCATGGTCTTACACATTCCTCGGTTAATGAATCAATAAGCCAAACCATACATTGGTTTGTTCACTTACAAAATACAATTTCTTTGAACTAAGGCGCGTATTCTACCGCAAAACGCTGTGAATTTGAGCTGTTTTATTAAATAAAAATTCATACTTATGTAGATGACTCAGGTGGCCTTGTATCAAAAGCCTAAAGACACTACCACAGAGGCTCGGCACGCTACACAGAGGTAAGACTAATGATAAGCTTTGTTGTATGTTTTCCTCCATTAACTCAGTTAATGAAGAAGAACTAAAACAACGTTTCGTAGTTTGATGAAGTGTATGTGGTGTGTTTTTTAATGATTTTAAATTTTTGATTTGTACCTGAGATAAATGTATAAACAAGTAAAATTTACCCCAAGGCAAAGCTGTTTAATTGATTACATATGAGATGTTTTTAATTATTGGGGATTTATTTTAGGAGGGAGATAGAGATATAAAAGGCTTTCAATTCCATTACAGACAGTAAGAGATGAGTATTCAAAATTCAATGATTCCATCAACTGTATTACCGAAGTATTATTTTTGGCGATAACCGCTGTGATTTCAGGCAAATCATAATTCACAATAAGCTGTTCAATGAACTGAATAAATATAAACTTCAGTTGCACGTATTCAAAATACTCAGGCAAGGTACGATATACAAAACTCGCCCCAAGCTGATCTTCAACAGCGCATTCTTGTAGCCCGACTAAACCTATGACTTTATTTATCACCTTATCTTCAATCGCCCATAAGCCGCCTACATTACCTTTTCCATAATGCAGTAAAGTAACAAATAACTTCTCAGCCTGTTGCTTATCTAGTTTACCATTGGGGCAATATTTCATACTTAGAGGGTCACCGACTATCGATGAAAAGTCGTCTAGATCTGATTCGATAAACTCTCTAATTTCTAATACTTCGTTTTCTACACATAAATTCATAACTTAACTTCCGTTGTTGTCATTCTATGATAGAGATAAATTGTTTATTATTTATACGCCTATAGAGATATAAATCAATAGCTTTTATGGAGGGGGAACGATGACAAAAAAACACCATGACGGAGCATGGTGTTTTATCTATATGAAAGTATTGGGTTTACTACTAAACCCATATTCAATTAGCACTAGGCGTGATAAGGCGCACTTAATTCATGAACAGCGTCAACAAACACTTTTGCATTTTCTGGTGGCACATCTAAATGAATACCATGACCTAAATTAAATACATGACCTGCACCGCTACCGAAGCTTTTTAGGATAATCGCAACTTCTTCACGAATACGCTCAGGTGACGCATATAACATTGAAGGATCCATATTACCTTGTAATGCAACACGATCACCAACGCGCGCTTTAGCTGTTGCCATATCGATCGTCCAATCTAGACCAATCGCATCACAACCGGTGTCAGCAATCTGTTCAATCCATTGCCCACCATTTTTTGTAAACAAAGTAACTGGGATCTTTTTACCGTCATAACTACGGGTTAAGCCATCAACTATTTTTGCCATATATTGTAGTGAGAAGTCTTTATAATCACGTGGCGATAAAATTCCCCCCCAAGTATCAAATACCATCACCGATTGAGCGCCAGCTGCAATTTGTGCATTCAGGTAATCAATCACAGAATCAGCTAGTTTATCCAATAAAGTATGTAGGATTTCAGGGGCACTGAAGGCCATTTTTTTGATTTTAGTGAAAAACTTTGAACCACTACCTTCGACCATATAAGTAGCTAAAGTCCAAGGACTACCAGAGAAACCAATTAAAGGTACATCGCCTTTTAACTCACGACGTATAGTGCGCACCGCATTCATTACATACTGCAGTTCACCTTCTGGATCAGGCATGATTAAGTTATCAACATCTTTTTTACAGGTAATTGGACGCTCAAATTTTGGACCTTCACCTTCAGAGAAGTAAAGACCAAGACCCATTGCATCAGGGATCGTTAAAATATCAGAGAATAAAATAGCCGCATCCAAGTCAAACCTACGTAGAGGTTGCAGAGTCACTTCACAGGCAAGATCAGCATTTCGACATAAAGACATAAAGTCACCTGCTTGAGCACGTGTCGCTTTATATTCTGGTAGATACCGACCTGCTTGACGCATCATCCATACTGGTGTTTTATCAACATCTTGTTTTAATAATGCACGAATGTAACGGTCATTTTTTAGTTCTGTCATACTTGCTTTAATCCCATCTATACGATTAATAAAATAATATGCACATGCTACCACTTTTAAATATTTTCATAAAAACTTAAAATCATTTTATGTGTTTGCAAGCAAACTATTAAATCGTATCTCAGCTTTGCTCAATGATTTTATTGATCAATTTACGTGCGATGGTTCCCTCAGTGGGTATATTAGGTAAATCATCAAAGTTATACCAAGAAGCCTCAGCAAGTTCATGTTTGTCGACTTTAATCTCCCCTGAATCATAATCAGCTAAGAAGCCCATCATCAAAGAGTGTGGGAAAGACCAAGGCTGACTTGTAACATATTGGATATTTTTAACTTTAATTCCCGACTCTTCATAAACCTCCCTTGCGACACAAGTCTCAAGGGTCTCCCCGGCTTCCGTGAAACCAGCTAAGACAGTAAAGATTGGGTCATCAATTTTTTTATGGCGCTGATGTAGTGCTAATAATATTTGTTTATCTTTACGGATACCAACGATGATACAAGGCGAAACACGCGGGTAACAACGATGGTCGCATTGGCTGCATTTCATCGCTATTTCCCATTCAATTGGGAACATTTTACTGGCACATTGTCCACAGTATTGGTGGGTTTTATAAAACAGTGCAATTTGAAAAGCACGTCCGGCTAGATCAAATAAAGCATCATCAACACGCCCTAATAAACTACGCAAGTCAGAATACTCTCCAAGACCTACATCTTGCTGTTCAGGTAGTTCAATCAAATAACAGGGGCTAGAATGATAATCACCGATATGGATAGGATTGACAATAAAGTGTTCAGGAAACGGCAAATCTTCAAGGTTACCATAGGGGATGAAACGCCCTTGCGGCTGTAGCACGATTTGTCCTTTAGCTATAATAAACCACCAAGCATCTTCCTGATTGTGAATATTTTTTTTCACTGGCTTCATTTTAATTCCTTGATACTCATTAAGTAATTTGTAGGGGAGTGTTTTAGCTCACAGTTATCTAGTCGTTATCTAGTATGATTATCAACAAACCTAATTACAAGTTGACGCTGGGCAGTTTTTTCATTACTTTTTACCATTAAGAGTAAGCACACATACAAAAGGAAGTGACATGCTAACCAAATTAGAACAAGCTAAAGAAGAGTGGGGCGGCACACTTTCAGTGATAGATCGCTGGCTAGAAGCTCGTCAAAAACTAGTAATAATATATTGTGAACTAGCTGGTTTGCCACCATACCAAACAGAAACTCGCAGTTTGCCAGAGCAAAAAAAAATAACACAGTTCTGCCAAATGTTACTGGATTATGCATCGACTGGGCATTTTGAAGTCTATGAGCAAATTATTGCTCAATGTAAAATGGATGGTGAAGAGAATCTAAAAATAGCGCAGGAATTATATTCTCGCATCACCAATACCACAGATACCGCTCTGAACTTTAATGATAAGTATGCAGAAGCTCCAACTGAACAGGACTTAGTTGACTTTGATCGCGACCTTTCTGAATTAGGGCAAGTGATGGAAGGACGTTTTGAACGTGAAGATCAACTTCTACAGGTTGTGCATCTGCACCATACTTTGGCATAACGTCACTTATAAAGACCGCCAAATATTAAAAAAGCCG
>JBALXF010000088.1:0-9005 GCA_036961085.1 Psychromonas sp. | reverse complement strand
CACGAAAATCCAAGCCTTGAACCGCTGATAATAATTCCACAGCTAAAATTCCTCGAGTATTCTCTGACATATCCTTTAAACGACGAGCTGCAAAGGTGGCCATCGATACGTGATCTTCTTGATTTGCAGAGGTAGGTAAGCTGTCCACTGAGGCTGGGTGGGCGAATGTTTTGTTTTCACTTGCTAAGGCGGCCGCAGTAACCTGTGCAATCATAAAACCAGAGTTAACACCGCCATTATTAACTAGGAAAGGCGGTAATTTACTCAAGCTACTATCAATCAACAGTGCCATACGGCGTTCTGATAAACTACCTATTTCAGCAATCGCAAGGGCGAGATTATCTGCTGCAAAAGCAACCGGTTCAGCATGGAAATTACCACCTGAAATAATGTCGCCTTCTTTAGCAAAAACGAGTGGATTATCAGAGACTGAGTTAGCTTCAACTAACAGCGTTTTTGCAGAATTACGAATTTGATCAAGGCAAGCACCCATCACTTGTGGCTGACAACGTAGAGAGTATGGATCTTGTACTTTTTCACAGCCAACATGTGACACACTTAATTCAGTGTTATCCGTTAGCAAGTGACGATATGCCGCAGCAGTATCAATTTGAGTTTGATGTCCTCTCGCCTGATGAATGCGATCATCGAATGGGCTGCGACTAGCAAGTGCAGCTTCAACTGACAATGAGCCGCATACGATTGCAGATGCATAAAGATCTTCTGCATGAAACAAGCCTTCTAAAGCAAAAGCAGTAGAAGCTTGTGTTCCATTTAGCAACGCTAATCCTTCTTTTGGTGCCAGTGCAATAGGCTCTAATCCTGCAATAGCTAATGCCGCTTCTCCTGATATTACCTCTCCTTTATAACGTGCTTTTCCTTCACCTAATAGCACTGCACTCATGTGTGCTAATGGAGCGAGATCACCAGAAGCCCCGACTGATCCTTTCTGTGGAATACATGGATAAACCTCTTTATTGATTAACTGAATTAACGCTTCAATAACGGAGAGACGAATGCCAGAAAATCCACGAGCCAAGCTATTTACTTTTAGTACCATCACTAATTTAACCGTCGCATCATCCATCAAAGCTCCAATACCGGCAGCATGAGATAAAACAATACTGCGTTGCAACTGGCCGAGGTCTTCCGTTGCAATACGCGTATTTGCTAATAAACCAAAGCCCGTATTGATTCCGTAAACAGCGCGATCATCTGCGATTACATCGTTCACCACCTGAGTGCTCGCATGAATCCCTTCGACTGCACTCTGATCTATTGATAAGTTAACCTGTTGGCGACTAATCTGACGTAATTCTGCCAGCGTGATTTTTCCAGGGTTGATTGTCAATTCGAACATAAATGGTGTACTCCGTAACGTCTATTGTTGGATGTTAAGTATTATTAGTTTATGCTTGTAATAACTTGAAGCATATACATGTATATACAAGTAGAGTTGACAATAAAAGTAAATGTTAATCAGCGCAAGTATTTTTTAGGAAAACGAAGAAGATTATTTCAAAAAAGAAGTACAGGACCACTTTTATCGTTAAGCAATAATTAGCTCAGTCTGACCCAGCATTTGTTAAGAAATATAGAGGTTAAATAAACTAATACTAACTAAATTAATGAAGTGAACTGCGATTATGCAATAAAAGTGAGTACGAATAAGTGTGAGCATAATAACAATGTAACCGCTGACCTTGCTGAGAGGCAAGTGCTAAGGGGATATAGTGTTGAGCAACAATTGCTAGACTAACTGCGTATATCGACTATCACTTTTAGCTATTTATTTTATAGTTATAACCCTTAATAGAAAGTGCTATTCTATGTATGAATTACACCAATTCTAGATACAATTAGCACTATTCGTTACGATAAAACAAGGTTTAATAATGATAGAGACAACCAGCGAAATGGTGCATAACCTTGCTCAGTCAATTGAACAATCACCAGCACCTATCTATGCAAGAGTAAAACAAGCTATCAACCAAAAAGTTAGCAGTGGTGAGTGGTTGGCAGATCAAAGGGTGCCATCTGAGTCTGAAATAGTGAAAGCACTGAGTGTTAGTCGTATGACGGTTAATCGCGCTTTACGTGAATTAACCGGAGAAGGAATATTAGTGCGTCATCAAGGCGTTGGCACTTTTGTTGCGAAGAGAAAAACGCATTCAGCGCTATCTGAAGTTCATAATATTGCAGAAGAAATTATCAGTCGCGGCCAGAAACACACGGCTAAATTAATTGAAATCATACATGCTAATGCGACCACGGAAGAAGCCAATAATCTGGGGGTTCGAACTAACCACAGTATATTTCGTTCAACAGTTTTACACTTTGAAAACGAATTTCCGATTCAAATTGAAGAGCGACTAGTTAATGCTACCTTGGCACCTGACTATGATAAACAAGACTTTAAAAACAATGCAACATATAACTATTTAATGACTGTTGCACCAATGACCGAAGGTGAGCACTTGGTTGAAGCAGTGCTCGCAACATCTGCCGAGCGAGAGTTGTTGCAAATAGAGTCCAATGAACCCTGTTTGCAGATCAAGCGTCGCACATGGTCAAATAATCAATTAGTTACAATTTCCCGACTTTTATCGCCAGGGTCTAGGTTTCAGTTGTTCGGACACTTTTATGGGAAATAACAGTTAATTGATCATGACTCAAGGATAGAGCCCCTATGGCATTACTAAAAGCATACCTATTGCAGAATCGTTAGGTAAAGTTGTCGAGACATTATACGGGCAATTACACTGTTTTTATTAAAATTTAAAGCTTTTAATTGACCTCTGCTATGCTTGCAATTATGATGAATTACAGCACAGTAGCAACTGTAACAGTATAAATTCACGAATAAGATCTAACTAAAAATTAATGAAAAAACTCATCACACTACTTTTAATGATTGCAATTCAGATTACTTTTACTCAGAAAGTAATTGCATCTGTGCTATTAATCGAGAGTGATACACAATCAATGGTTCATTGTGAAATGGATCATATGAAGACAAACTCGGAAGTTTGCGCCACAAAAATGGCGGCAATGGAAAACTGCCAAGTTGATTGTGAAATGATGACAGTAGTATCTGTGATTCATTTTATAGAAAATGAACAAGTTTTATCTTTTACCTCTACACACCTTAATTATCCAATTTTTATTGCTTCTACCGCCAATTCCCATCCTAAAAGTCTCTACCGTCCCCCTTTATTTAGTTAATTTTCTTAGCACAGATCTATCTACAGTTTTTGAGTTAGATCTAAAAGATTAACTAACTATCCATTATTTATGGATAAAAAGGAAAAGAGATGAAAACTTCTCATTTACCCATGCTGTTATTAATAGTTATTGGGTTTCAGGTATCTGCGTTATCGCTGCAAGATGCAATGAAAATAGCATTACAAGACGATCCTGGACAGCAAGTTTACCAAGCTCAGCAAGCTTCATTGATTGCGCAGGGCAATCGTAGTGCAACCCTCGCAGATCCAATGATAAAACTTGGGGTGGCAAATCTGCCCACCGATAGTTTTTCGTTAGATAGTGATCCCATGACTCAACTGACAGTTGGGGTATCGCAACAATTTAGCCGAGGTGACGAATTAAACATCACTAAAAATGGCTTTAAACTGCAATCTGAAGTTGCAGTTTTTAACGGAGAAGATAGGCGCTTATTGGTCAAGAAAACGGTACGGGATCTCTGGTTTAATATCCTATTTGTTGAAAAATCAATACAGTTAGTCAGTGAAAATAGAACACTTTTTAATAGCTTTTATAATGATTTAGAATCACAGTTTTCACTTGGGCTTGCTGAAAATGAAGATCTTATCAGCGCTGAAATTGAACTTAGTTTGTTTGATGAAAAGCTAGCAAGATTAAAACAGCAATCATTAACTTATCGTAGTTTATTGAGTGAGTGGGTCGGCAGTAGCGCCTACGACACATTGCAAAAAGATAGCCCTCGTTGGTCTGATACATTAGCTTATATCAAACGCAGTGAAGCGGCTAATTACCAGCATTATGAACTACTTGCTACGCACCCAAAAGCGAAAGCATTAAAGCAAAACATATTGGTAGCGAATAGCAATATTAAGCTGGCCGAGCAGGACTATAAACCCAGTTTTAAAGTTGAATTAGGCTATGGCTATCGTTCATCTGAAATGGATAATGGAGAGCCTCGCCCAGATTTGCTCAGTGGTTTCGTAACAATGGATGTACCGCTGTTTACTGATCAACGCCAAGATCAAAAAATGATATCTGCGCAACATAATAAAGGGCAAAAACAGGCTGAGTATCAGCTCTTACTCCGCCAACTTAACGCCCAACTCGATGCTGAAATCGTCAACTACCAGCAACTCGTCGCGCGTCAAAATCGCTATCAAGATAGCTTACTCAAACAAGCAAGATTACATGCTGAAATTCTAGAGAAAAGTTATCAATCTAATACTCGTCCTTTCAAAGAGGTCATTCAGGCATATATTCATGAATTGAACCTCTCTATCGAATATCAACAACTCTATTTTGATGGCCTGAAAAGCCTTACTAAAATCCGTTATTTTCAGGCACTTTAAGGAAACGTTATGCGTTATTTATTAATATTAATTGTAGGATTAGCTAGCGGTTTTTTGGTTAGTGAAAGTGAGTTGTTAAACTTTAGCTCTGTAAGTAAAACAACAAACAATGAACCTGAAGTTCTGTATTGGGTTGCCCCAATGGATGCAAATTACCGTCGTGATAAACCAGGGAAATCCCCAATGGGTATGGACTTGGTACCCGTCTATGCTGAAGTTGCAAAGGCAGAGCCCAAAATACTGTATTGGGTTGCGCCGATGGATGCAAATTATCGTCGAGATAAACCAGGGAAATCCCCAATGGGTATGGATTTGGTACCCGTCTATGCGGAAGTTGCAAAGGCAGAACCCAAAATTCTCTATTGGGTTGCCCCAATGGATGCAAACTACCGCCGAGACAAGCCGGGTAAATCGCCGATGGGCATGGATTTAGTGCCTGTTTATGATGACAGCGGAGAGGGAACGCAAGAGGGACTGGTTAACATATCAGCCGCAGTCGAAAACAGTTTGGGCGTGCGCACCGCGACTGTTACCAATGGTGATTTTAATCTATCTATCAAAAGCTTAGGTAGTGTACAAGCCAACGAGGACGCATTGTGGCAAATCAATAGCCGTGTTTCAGGTTGGATTGAAAAACTGTATGTAAAATCTGTAGGTACCGAGGTTAAACAGGGGCAAAAACTCTACGCTCTTTACTCTCCTGAGTTGGTGAAAGCGCAAGAGTCTCTGTTTAATGCCATCAAGCTAAATCGTAATGCTTTAGTCGAATCA
The DNA here is from genome assembly GCA_036961085.1 of Psychromonas sp. Lineage (GTDB taxonomy): Bacteria > Pseudomonadota > Gammaproteobacteria > Enterobacterales > Psychromonadaceae > Psychromonas. The sequence goes on along the minus strand of JBALXF010000088.1, from coordinate 3,660 downwards.
TCAAAAGCACGATTAGAAGTGCTAGGGGTGAGCAGCAGTCAAATAAAACAGATCATAAAAAGTAAAAAAGTATTACAAAATATTACTGTTTATGCACCACACAAAGGCACAATCTCTGAGCTTAAAGTGAATGAAGGGGCATTTATTTCCCCCTCAACAACGGTGGTTAAGGCGGTTAATCTAGACACAGTTTGGGTGGATGTAGAAGTGTTTGCTGCACAGGTTTCATTAGTCAAACTTGATGATGTCGCGACGATGACCTTAGATTATTTCCCGGGACAAGAGTGGCAAGGCAAGGTTGATTTTATCTACCCTGAGATGAGCCCAAATAACCGCGCTCTGCGAGTACGGTTACAGTTTGATAACCCTACCGCACAGCTCAAACCTAATATGTTTTCATCGGTGATTTTAACCCCTGTAATGGATGAAAAACGTTTACAAATCCCTCGCGAAGCAGTGATCTACGCTGGTAATATGAACCGCGTAGTGTTGGCGATGGGTGAGGGCAAGTTTAGGTCGGTATTGGTAAAAATAGGAATAGAAAATCAAGAGGTTGTTGAGGTGTTATCAGGCCTTGAAGAAGGACAAGAAATTGTCACCTCTGCACAATTCTTACTTGATAGTGAATCCAGTATTAGTGCTGATTTTGAACGTATGCTAGAAGAGCAAGAAGCACTGGATAGCAAACATGAATACGACCCAAGTATAGAGGATGAAGACTTAGATTGGTTGGATTTTAGCGCGTTGAATAGCAATAAACAGGCGGTGATTTTATGATCGCTAACGTTATTAGCTGGTCGATAAAAAACCGAATCATGGTTTTATTGATGACCGCAGTGATTGTTGCTTATGGGGTGTTTTCACTACAAAAAACACCGATAGATGCAATTCCAGATTTGTCTGATGTACAGGTTATTATTAAAACCACTTATCCAGGGCAAGCACCGCAGGTGGTAGAAGACCAAGTTACCTACCCGCTTACGACTGCAATGCTTAGCGTGCCGGGGGCAAAAACAGTACGTGGTTACTCCTTTTTTGGCGACTCTTATGTGTATATCATTTTTGATGATGATACCGATATGTACTGGGCGCGTTCGCGTGTTTTAGAGTATTTATCACAGGTTGCCCCGGATCTACCCCCACAAGCGCGTTCAGCGTTAGGGCCGGATGCAACGGGTGTCGGTTGGATTTTCAGCTATGCATTGGTTGATAGAACGGGAAAACACGATTTAAGTGAACTGCGTAGTTTGCAGGATTGGTTTCTAAAATTTGAGTTACAGACTGTTGCTGGTGTTTCAGAAGTTGCCACAGTAGGAGGTATGGTAAAGCAGTATCAAGTTCGTGTTGACCCGAATAAGTTACGCGCTTATAACATCTCGTTAAGTCAAATTAGCAAAGCGATTAAAGACGGTAATCAAGAGTCGGGTGCCAGTGTCATTGAAATGGCGGAAGCTGAATATATGGTACGTACTTCAGGTTATATCTCCTCGATCGAAGATCTTAAATCAATTCCACTACAAGTTAATGATAAAGGCACGCCTTTGTTGCTAGGCGATGTTGCAGAAATTCGTTTAGGCCCTCAAATGCGCCGTGGTATCACTGAACTTAATGGCGAAGGTGAGGTTGTCAGTGGTGTGATTGTGATGCGTTTTGGTGAAAATGCACAGGCGGTGATTGAATCGGTGAAAGAAAAGCTTAATGAGTTACAAAAAAGTTTACCCGATGGCGTTAAAATAATCCCCACTTATGATCGTTCTGAGCTTATCAATTCAGCAGTTGAAAACCTGTTTGATAAGTTATTAGAAGAGTTTATTGTGGTTATCTTGGTGTGTGCTGCCTTTTTATTCCATTTCCGCTCATCATTAGTAGTATTGCTTAGCTTACCTGTTGGTATTTTTGTGGCGTTCATTATCATGTCATGGCAAGGACTTAATGCCAATATCATGTCATTAGGTGGGATCGCAATCGCCATCGGTGCGATGGTAGATGGCGCGATTGTAATGATTGAAAATGTGCATAAACATATGGAGAAAACCGAGTTAACCGACGATAATCGCTGGCAAGTTATAACTAAAGCTGCCACTGAAGTTGGGCCTGCACTGTTTTTCTCACTATTGATCATTACCTTTAGTTTCTTGCCTGTTTTTGCACTAGAAGGGCAGTCAGGCAAGATGTTCTCACCATTAGCCTTTACTAAAACCTATGCAATGGCGGCATCAGCTGGTCTCGCAATTACCTTAATACCGGTTTTAATGGGTTATTTTATTCGTGGAAAAGTATTACCTGAGCATAAAAACCCACTCAATCGGTTAGTGATCGCTATCTACAAACCCTTTTTAACCTTTAGTTTACGTTTTCCTAAGCTGCTGATCGTTTTTGCATTATGTTTGTTAGTTGTTGGTTTTTATCCTGTTAATAAAATTGGTAGTGAGTTTATTCCACCGCTTGATGAAGGTGATTTGATGTATATGCCGACTACTTATCCGGGGATATCTATCGGTAAAGCACGCCAACTATTGCAACAAACCAATAAGCTGATTAAAACTGTACCCGAGGTGAAAACAGTATGGGGTAAGATTGGACGCGCTGAAACAGCCACCGATCCTGCGCCATTAACCATGATTGAAACAACTATTCAATTTAAGCCTCAAAATGAATGGCGAGCAGGTATGACCAAAGATAAATTGAAACAAGAACTTGATAGCCTGATTCAATTCCCTGGACTCACCAACGCATGGGTAATGCCGATTAAAACTCGTATTGATATGTTAGCAACGGGAATCAAAACCCCGATTGGTATCAAGATTGCGGGTGGAGATTTAATTGAGATTGAAAAAATTGGTAAGCAAGTTGAGCAAATCCTAAAAGGTGTTGAAGGTACGGCATCCGTTTACGCTGAACGTGTTAGTGGTGGTCGCTATGTGAAAGTGGATATCGACCGTCAAAAAGCGGGACGTTATGGACTTAATATTGCAGAAATTCAGCAATTGGTTGCGGTCGCGATTGGTGGTCAAAATATCACTGAAACGATTGAGGGATTAGAACGTTACCCAGTCAATTTACGTTACCCAAATGATTATCGAGATTCAGTTAATGCGCTAAAAACCTTACCTATCATCACTCCTTCCAAAATGACCATTAGTTTAAATGATGTCGCTAATGTGTATATCGAAGCGGGGGCGCCAATGATAAAAACTGAGAATGCGCGTTTAAATGGCTGGATTTTTGTTGATATCGAAAATCGAGATTTAGGCTCCTATGTGAAAGATGCACGCGCTGTCGTTAATGAGCAACTGCAACTTCCGACGGGTTATTCATTAGTGTGGTCTGGGCAATATGAGTATATGGAAAAAGCCAATGCACGTTTAGCTAAGGTTATTCCGGTTACTATCGCGATCATTATTATTTTGCTCTATTTAGCCTTTAGGCGTGTCGGTGAAGTATTACTGATTTTATCTACGCTGCCCTTTGCGTTGATGGGAGGCATTTGGTTGATGTTCCTGCTTGATTTTAATTTCTCAATCGCCGTCGGTGTTGGTTTTATTGCACTAGCGGGAGTATCGATTGAGATCGGCGTGATCATGCTGCTCTATTTAAACCAGTCTTTAGAAGCCAAAAAACAACAACGTTTTGCCCATTTTAATATCGACGACCTTCGTG